>CAIMZP010000026.1 GCA_903846025.1 uncultured beta proteobacterium
ATGAAAAACCATTATCTGAAGGTACCAGACATAGCGGTATGTCTGCATTGCTCGGGCTAGTTGCACAAAAGCCAAGCTAAATTAAAACCAAACCAGTTGAATCAAAGATTAGTTGCGAAAGTGTCGAGGATCGTTGATAGGGCGTAGTGGCATGATGTGAATCTTTTTTTCATCCAACTCAAGATATGTTGCTCTACCAATATCAAGCGATAGGCGCCTTACTTCTGCCGCCGAAGCCTCCCAAGTAATGCGGTGATTGGTGTCCTTGATGTGCAATTGGATGACGGCAATCTGTCCTAATGCGCTGATGCTTTCAACTATTGCTGCAATTCTTGTATTGCTGGAATCTTGGTGAAGACTCAGACCCTCTGGAGGTATGACCCACGCGACCGGCGTGCTCGGTGGAATCTTACCTTTATCGACTACATTAAATTGCTTGTTTGATCCATCCCAGGTGAGATTGCCTGCGTTAAAGATGCCTTCAAACATATTGCTGATACCAACCAATTCTGCAACCCTAGAGTTCCGTGGTTTTTGAAACAGCACCTGTGGCGATGCCGTTTGCAGGCCAATACCTTCATCAATTACAGTGATGCGATCGGCCAACAAATCCGCCTCGCGTAAATCATGGGTCACTAAAAGAATCGGGATGTTCAAATCCTTCCGTAGCTCAGCCAAGGTTTTGTAAAGGCTTTGACGCGTAGGTGCATCAACCGCTGAAAATGGCTCATCCAAGAGCAGGATCTTTGGTTGTCTTGCAAGAGCCCTTGCTAAGGCAACGCGCTGTTGTTGTCCACCAGACAATTGATTTGGCATTCTGGCAACCAAGTCGGCAATACCCATCCGCCCTAACCACTTAAGGGCCATTGTTTTTTGTTGTGCACTATTTAACCCAAAATTTTGTAGTGGTATACAGACGTTCTCAATTGCTGTTAAATGAGGAAAGAGAGCGTACTGCTGAAACAAAAATCCGCAAGAGCGCTTTGCTGGTGATAAAGCAACACTCACACCGCGCAATTCATCGCTCTCAAGCCAAATTTCTTTATCACATTCAATCAATCCTGATTTTGGATTACGTAAGCCAGCAATCGTTCGTAATACACTGGTTTTGCCGCTACCTGATGGGCCCACAAGAGCATGTAGTTCTCCAGGTAGGCACTCTAAGCTCACTTGAAGAGGCATTGGAAGATCTTGTACGATTTTGACTTTAAGCATCAGCGAGCCCTCGGCTTTCTAACACCAAGCACACCATATGACAGTGCAATAGCAACTAAAGAGATGGCCAGCAGCAATAGAGAGAGCAAGCCTGCTCCAGCAGTATCAAAACTTTGCACCTTGTCATAAATAGCAATCGAGACTGTTTTGGTTTCACCGGGAATAGCACCGCCAACCATGAGCACGACTCCAAATTCCCCAAGAGTATGAGCAAAGGTGAGAACAGCTGCACTAGTAATGCCACGCCAAGCTAGAGGCAATTCAATGAGTCGAAATGTTTGCCAGGCTGACAGTCCGCTAACTTGCGCAGCTTCACGTATCTCTGGATTAATGGATTCAAATGCGCGTTGTATCGGTTGAATAGCAAATGGTAGGTTGA
>CAIMZP010000027.1 GCA_903846025.1 uncultured beta proteobacterium
GATATTGGTACAACCATCTTTCATCCAGTAGGCACTTGCAAAATGGGTAGTGCAGATGATCCAATGGCTGTGCTCGATTCTGAGTTGCGGGTAAGGGGCATTCATCATTTACGGGTAGTCGATGCCTCTGCGATGCCAACGATTACTTCGGGTAATACCGCAGCTCCTACTATGATGATTGCCCAGCGGGCCGCCGAGTTGCTCACTGGTGAATAATCCGCGCTTGCAATCCCACAAGACCACTCAACTTCCTTTAAGTCATCTCCTCCTGGCTTTGGCCATTGTTGCGGTATGGGGCACCAACTTCGTGGTGATTAAGAATTGCCTTGCTGCCTTCCCCCCCTTTTTATTTGCGGCGCTACGCTATTTCTTCGCTTTACTGCCGATGGCTTTTTTTATCCCGAGACCAAAAGTATCTTGGGGTAATCTCTGTATATATGGGTTAGCTACTGGAGTAGGGCAGTTTGGTGTGATGTACTACGCCATGAATAACCAGATTTCTCCAGGCCTGGCCTCTTTGGTGATTCAGACTCAAGTCTTCTTTACGATTGGCTTTGCCATGTTTTTTGCCAAAGAGGGCTTAAAGCCCTATCAAGCGGTGGCAGTTGCCGTGGCGATGACGGGCTTAGTAATTATTGCCCTACATACTGATGCCACGACCACTTTCCTGGGAATAGCATTGGTAGTGTTCTCTGGCTTCTCCTGGGGAATAGCCAATACGGTTAGTCGCCGAGCAGGCTCAATCAATATGCTCTCTTACGTCGTTTGGGCTAGTGCCTTTTCTATTCCACCCTTGCTTTTTATATCCCTTGCATTTGAGGGTGGCACTGACCACTTAGCCAATGTTTTAATCGCAGCTCCACTCGGGGCTTGGATTGGAGTCCTTTGGCAATCTTGGGGTAATACGTTATTCGGTTACGCCGCCTGGGGCTGGCTCTTGTCTAAGCATCCAGCAGCAGTTGTCGCACCCGCACCTTTGTTAGTACCCATCTTTGGCATGGGAGCATCTGCTTTCTTCTTAAGTGAATCTCTGCCGCTGTGGAAAGTGACTGCAGCGGGATTGGTTATTGCTGGTTTGGTTGTTAATCTTTTCTGGCCTACCCTTCAGGCAAAACTGAGACAGTATTTTTAGGCTCTCATTTATCCATAGAATCTAATGTAAAACCCTAATACAAGCCCCTTTTTTTAACCCTACATTAACGGTAAGATAGAACTTGGTTTTAAGTAGCGCCTATAAAAAAAGAATTTATTTAACTAGTATTTTAGTCATGGAGACTGTATGAATATTCGTCGTCACATTTTTGCCCTGACAACAGCGGCAATGCTTTCATCTGGCGCATACGCTGCCGATATTAAAGTGGGTGTTATTGGTCCGTACACAGGTGGTTCATCCTCAATGGGCGTGAGCATGCGTGATGGTGTACGTTTAGCTGCTAAAGAAATTAATGCCGCTGGCGGTGTTAATGGCAACAAGATCGTATTAGTTGAGCGCGATGATGAAGCCAAAAATGAGCGTGGCGTTCAAATTGCGCAAGAGTTTATCAATAACGAAAAAGTTATTGCGACTCTGGGTTATATCAACACAGGTGTTGCATTGGCATCCCAACGTTTTTTCCAAGAAGCGAAGATTCCAGTAATTAATAACGTTGCTACTGGCACGATGATTACCCATCAGTTTCCAAACGCTGCGGAAAACTATGTTTTCCGTACATCTGCTGCAGATGATATTCAGGCTCCGATGATTGCAAAAGAGGCTGTTGAGAAGCGTGGGCTCAAAAAAGTAGCTATTTTGGCCGACTCTACAAACTATGGTCAGTTGGGTCGCGAGGACTTAGAAAAGGCACTCAAGAAGTACGGCGTTACTCCAGTTGCTGAAGAGAAGTTCAATCTTGGTGATGTAGATATGACATCCCAGTTGTTGAAAGCAAAAAATGCTGGCGCAGAAGTGATTTTGACTTATGCAATCGGGCCTGAGTTGGCGCAAATTGCCAATGGTATGTCGAAGTTGGGTTGGAAAAAGCCAATAATTGGTAGCTGGACTTTATCTATGGCGAGCTTTATTGATACTGCTGGCAAGAATGGTAACGGCGCAACCATGCCAGAAACTTTTATTCAGCAGCCCGCTACTACTCCTAAGCGTAAATCATTTGTTGAAGCTTACGTAAAAGAGTTTAAGCCAAAGAACGGCATCATCGCCTCACCAGTGTCTGCCGCTCAAGGATATGACTCTGTTTACTTATTGGCCGCTGCAGTTAAGCAAGCTAATAGCACAGAGGGACCAAAGCTGTTGGAGGCATTGCAAAGCTTAAAAGCACCTGTAGATGGTGTTGTGATGACATATAACAAGCCATTTACTGCAACTAATCATGAGGCCATCACTGCTGCCGATGTAGTTATGGGCGTAGTTGAGAATGGTCGCGTTGAGTTTTTAAATGCAGAAGATGCTACTAAAGGCGCTAAAAAGAAATAAAAAGTTGATAAGTGGGCGCTAATAGAAATTTATACCGCACTGCACAATTAGAAACAACAAAACGCCGCCCACAAAGCGGCGTTTTGCTTACAATGTCGAATTCGTTAATTAAACAGCTTTAAGAATTTTGGGCCTACACGATGGAAATCCTTGCACAAATCCTTTCGAGCGGAATAGCAGTGGGCATGATCTATGCGGTCATTGCCTTCGGCTTTCAGCTCACCTTTTCCACTTCTGGGACTTTAAACTTCGGACAAGGGGAGGCCCTCATGTTAGGCGCCTTAGTTGGCTTGACCTGCGTGGACACTTTGGGCATGAACTACTGGCTCATGATTCCAGTAGTGTGTTTGTTTGGCATGATTCAAGGCGGATTTGTTGAATTAATTGGCGTTCGTCCTGCCATCAAAATTAAATCTGAGTTTGGCTGGATTATGTCTACCATTGCTCTCGGGATTATTTTCAAAAACGTTGCTGAGAATATTTGGGGTCGTGATGCTTTGCCATTTCCATCCCCCCTCAGTACCGATCCCATTACCTTCCTCGGCGCCAACATTATGCCGATGGAAATTTTGGTCGTTGTCGGTGCTTTGGTCATGATGTTAGCGGTTGAATTCTTCAATCGTAAAACGATTTATGGTAAAGCTGTGGTGGCAACTGCAAATGATCGTGATGCTGCAGGTCTAATGGGTATTAATACCAGCGTTGTGATTACCTTCTCGTATGCGCTCTCTTCTTTAACTGCCGCTTTTGCTGGCGTATTAATTGCTCCACTGACTTTGACTGGTGCAACCATGGGCGGCGCTTTGGGTTTAAAGGCTTTTGCAGTAGCCATTATTGGTGGCCTCTCTAGCGGCCTAGGAATCATTGTTGGTGGTTTGATTCTTGGAATTGTAGAGACCGCTACTGGTTTTTATATTTCTACTGGCTATAAAGATGTGCCTGGTTTGATCTTGTTATTGCTGGTCTTAGCGTACAAGCCATCCGGTCTCTTTGGTAAATCCGCAATTAAGAAAGTTTAATGATGAAATTGAAGTCGCATATACCTCTATTAATTGCCATCGTTGGGCTGTTTTGTTTGCCCCTCTTTGTTCACAATCCATACTATATTCACTTAGCTGAAACGATTCTGATCTACACCATTCTGTTGTTTGGTTTAGATATTGTGGTGGGCTATGTAGGGCAGGTATCTTTGGGTCATGCTGGTTTATTTGGCATCGGCTCCTACACTGCGGGTGTTTTATTTTTCCATTTGGGTTGGCCAATCTGGGCAACCATTCCAGCATCGATTGTGGTTACTGCGATTTTTGGTGGCATTTTGGCATTGCCAGCACTAAAGGTGGTGGGTCCTTATTTGGCGATGGTGACCTTGGCATTTGGAACCATTGCTCAAATCTTAATTAATGAAATGACTTGGTTGACTGAGGGTCCCTTAGGTATTAAGTTAACTCGACCAGAGATCATGAGCGTGCCGATGACTAAAGCCGAGTATTTTTGGCTAGTCTCTGGTGTCATGATTTTGGCCTTGATCGTGGTAGACCGTTTTGTTAAATCACAAATGGGTCGTGCTTTTGAAGCTCTACGCGATAGCCCAGTTGCTTGTGACTGTATGGGCGTATCCGTGTACCGCTTTAAGGTGATTGCATTTGTCATTAGCGCAGGTTTTGCTGGTTTAGCTGGTTGCTTGTACGCATATTCGGAGCAGTATATTTCTCCAAATACCTACAACAATGAGCTGGCTGTCCTATTTTTATTGGGAATCATTATGGGTGGACGTAAGTCTCGCCTTGGCGCAGCTATTGGTGCGGCAATTATTGTGCTCTTGCCAAAACTGCTTGATGACATCAATCTCTTCCGCATCGTAGCTTCTATTATTGCGATCATCGTGGTGGTTGGTGCTGTACTCGCCCTGTCCAAGAAATTGACCACCCTAAAGCGTGTGGCCATTCCATTAACTGGAGTGGTTGGTTTAGCCGTATTCTCCTTCTGGCTTGAAAGTATCTCTGACTGGCGTCTGAGTATTTTTGGCTTCATGATTCTGTTGGTGGTTTATTACCTACAAAGCGGCATCGTTGGTTTTACCAAGAGTTTTTATCAATCTATTGTCGGCAAGACAAAAACTACTCGTGGCGAAGTGCTGGTGGCCTCTGATGACTCTGTGAGTTTTATTAGCACCGTTGCCAATAAAAATACTGGTGTAGAGCTTTTGAAAGTAGAGTCTGTATTGATGCAGTTTGGTGGCCTAAAAGCTCTGAATAATGTTGATCTGAGCATCAAGCGCGGCACGATTCATGGTTTGATCGGACCTAACGGTTCCGGTAAGAGCACGATGATGAACGTATTAACGGGTATCTATATTCCCACTGCTGGTAATGTCTTGTTCTCTGGCCAGAGTGTGGTCGGTAAAACTTCTTCAGACATTGCTTTGTCGGGTATTGCTCGTACATTCCAAAACGTTCAACTTTTTGGAGAGATGACAGCCCTTCAAAATATTTTGGTTGGCCTACATCACACCTTTAAGTCGAATATGGTGGAGATTGCATTGCATCTGCCACGCTATATGAAGGAAGAGCAAGAGGCGCGCGCTCGTGCTGTGGCCCTTCTTAAATTCGTGGGTTTAGAAGACTTAGCAAATGAAGAGGCGCGTAACTTGCCATATGGCAAACAGCGTCTACTAGAAATTGCTCGTGCGCTCGCCTTGGATCCCGAGTTGCTTTTGCTCGATGAACCGGCTGCTGGTTTGACGGCTCCAGATATCAAAGAGCTCTTGCGCATTATTCGTAAAATCCGTGACAGTGGCATTACCTTCATCTTGATTGAGCATCATATGGATGTAGTGATGTCGGTTTGCGATACCGTTTCTGTTTTAGACTTTGGTCAGAAGATTGCAGAAGGTAAACCAGCTGAAGTTCAGGCAGACGAGAAGGTGATTCACGCCTACTTGGGTACTTAATCACTAGAATCATATTGAATCGGCAAATATCATGTTATCTATTAAGAATCTTGAAGCAGGCTACGGCAAAGTAAAAGTTTTGCACGGCATTAATATTGAAGTTCCCAAAGGGCAGGTTATTACATTGATCGGCTCTAATGGTGCTGGTAAAACCACCACTATGCGGGCGATTACTGGCATGATTAAACCCACTGCTGGTGAAGTTACCTTAAGTGGTCAAAAAATAGATGGTTATGAGTCTCATAAAATTGCTCGTTTAGGGTTGGCCCATAGTCCTGAAGGCCGACGCGTGTTCACGACGATGTCTGTCAATGACAATCTCTTGCTTGGCGCGTTTCCGCGCTTTACAGGTAGCCGCCCTAAAGGCGATATTAAGAACGATTTAGAGCGCGCACTTGAAATGTTTCCCCGTTTAAAAGAGCGCCGTAACCAATTGGCCGGCACTTTATCGGGCGGTGAGCAGCAGATGTTGGCAATGGCTCGTGCAGTGATGTTAAATCCAGAAATTATTCTTTTGGATGAGCCGTCTATGGGTCTTGCGCCAATCTTGGTGGAAGAGGTATTTAGAATCATCACCAATCTGAAGTCTCAAGGCGTCACCATGTTACTAGTAGAGCAGTTTGCTGCCGCCGCTTTGAATGTGGCGGACTATGGTTATGTTCTTGAGAACGGTAGGATTGCTACTCATGGTCCGGCTAGTAAGCTCAAGGACGACCCTGCCGTGAAAGCTGCTTACTTAGGTGGAAGCGCCCACTAATTATTTTTTCAATAGCTATATTTATTATTGGACTTGTCTTTGAGTTCTTGAGGAAAAAATCTTTTAAACAAGAAACTATTTCTTTTGTAAAAAGAGA
>CAIMZP010000028.1 GCA_903846025.1 uncultured beta proteobacterium
CGCCAGCAAGAGTCAATAGCGATGAAATCATCATGGATTCATCAATTGCAGAGCGCAAGGAAGATGCCGTTGAGGCACCACCATTTCAAACGCCTGTATCTAAATTATCTGTTGAAGCACTTGTTCCTGAAACGCGCTACTTTGAAATTAATGAACTGGGGTACGTAAAGAAAATAGCTTATACGATCTCTGGAAATTTAAACGCGGATAAAGTATTGCTATGTCTTCCTGGGCTTTTAGAAACTAAGACGTCATTCTTAATTTTGCATGCATATTTTTTAAAATTTGATGAATGCCAAGTAATCAGCATTGATGTCTCTGGCCGAGGTGAGTCTGACTTTATTCATGAGGGCAGTGAATACACTATGTCCTTATATCTATCTGAAATTAGCGCCTTGATTTACCAAGTTATCCTGATTAATAAAAACCCCTCTACAAGAATAACCATCATAGGTACGAGTATGGGCGGTGTTCTTGCTATGTATTTGACGAAGATATTTAAAACAAGAATTGCCGGAATTATCTTAAACGATATTGCATTGACCGTTAATTGGACGTCCTTATATGCTTTATATAAATCCATGAAAAACGAAATTGGATTTAAAGAAGTAAGAGAGCTAGCTAATGATTTGAACGTTGATGAAAAAGCGATTGCAGATGTTCAGCGTCCCGGCCATTTTGATCTCTCTTATCGCGCCGATATTTGGGGTATGAATTTTCATGAAGCGCTCGAAGGTTTTAAGGGCAAGGTAGGGCTTATCTATGGCGGTAAATCAGAAATATGTACAAAGCAAAGGGTAGATGAGGCTAAAACTTACATCCCATTGCTAAAAACTTGTGAAGTGCTGGATGCAGGGCATCCAGCACCATTTAATTTAAAGGTATGCGCTTTTGTTCAGGCACAGTTGGGCATTAGAGACTAACCGATGCGAAGTCAGAATCCTTCGCATCAGTCTTATTAATTATGTATTTCAGCTATTTGAAGAGTGTTGATTTCGCTAAAAGAGCCACTTGCATAGTCTGCCTTGTATTTCAAGCAACAACTAAAAAAGGCTGAATTAGATTACTCTTCCAATAGACTTCTTAGCATCCAAGCAGTTTTTTCATGAATATCTTGTCGTTGCGTAAGTAAATCTGCCGTAGGTTGATCGCTTGCTTTTTCTACAAGTGGAAATAGCTTTCGTGCAGTTCTTGCGGTTGCCTCTTGAGCTTTTACAAGGTGCTTTACCATTTCCATGGCTTTAGGAGTACCTTCTACATCTTCAATTGACGTCAGCTTTGCAAATTCTTTGTAAGTTCCTGGGGCTGGCTCACCTAACGCCCGAATACGCTCTGCTATAAGGTCTAATGCAGCCCACTGTTCGGTATATTGAGCCATGAACATAATGTGAAGTGTGTTGAACATAGGGCCTTTCACATTCCAGTGAAAGTTATGAGTCATCAAGTATAGAGAATAGCTATCCGCCAAGAGCGCTGATAGGCCTTTAGCTATTGCCTTTCGATCTTTTTCATTAATGCCAATGTCAATCTTTGCGTTCATTACAGACTCCTCATATTAAGTGTGGACTTTATCAGTTCATTAAATTGCAGCTTTATGTTGCATCATCTAGCATTAAAACAATACCATCTTTGACTGGAATTCGTATCATCACTTTAATTTAAAATGGCACTTACCAATTTCATGGATGGCTTATTTAAATCGATAGGCAAGCGCGGCAAATATGTTGTCCTGGAATGGCTTACTCATTACCGGACTATTGTTGATACCACTTCCCATCCATTTTCGCTTGGCATAAACGTTGATATACCAGTTTTCCATCACTGGAATTTCAATCATCATTCCTGCCAACATGTTGTTTGTTGCTGGTGCAGTGTAGGAGCTATAGCCAGTTAACTGAGCATCACCCTGACTCAGCCCATAATAGTAGTTTGCATATTGAGATGATTGACGTTCAATACCGACTTCTGGATAAACAATAATATTTTTAACAGTTTCTATTTCACCGAAATACAGAAGTTCATAAAGTGCGCCATTGGATTTACCGAAATCATGATAAGCATTTAGAAATATTGAACCTAATGGTGTTTCTTGAAGTGTTCCGATGCCTAGTGGCACTGGATCACTTTTATTGATTGAATTTCCGTTATAAGGCGACTTAATTTTGTAGGAATCTAAATTAATTTTTCCAACAACCTCTAAATACCCATATCCAATTTTAAATGTTTTAATGCCGACCTCATCAATCCGAGCAAAAAAACGTTCGTAATCAAAATAGGCATAAGGAAGTACTAAAGTTTGAGCCCCTTCTGTGCCGATATGTAGATTCGATGTGTATATAGCTGCTCCAATATCCCCAACAATATGATCGGGGAGGGTATCGGGTATGTCACTTTGTGCGTAAGTAAAGAATGACAAACAGGCTAGTGAAAATAGCAAAAAGAATTTAATCATCATAATTTATGCTGGCACAAGGGGGGGGGGCTCTAAAATCCGCAACCTAACCCCATTCTTGTGCCTATAGCATTTACTTCTTCTTTGGGGTGGTGATGGAGGCAGCCATAGCGTCAAAATAAACTACCTTAACTTGCTCGCCAACATTTACATCTGCCATCAGCGTGGGATTTTTTACGTTAACAACGGTCACCTTTCCACTAGGGCCCTTGACTGATACTAAGTTTTTAACGCGATCAACATCAACAATGTCAGCAATAATGGTTGTGGTATTTGAAATACTGTGTGAGGGCTTTTGACCTGTTTTAGCAGTGGTCTCTGAGGCTGTTTCTACCTTACTTCTAATGCCATCACTCTTAGTTTTAATAAGTTCAATTGCTACGGCGAGTTGGTAGTTCACATTCAAGTGATCGCCTTTTTTAATTTGGTTAAAGTTTTTGATTTCCGGCCCAGCAACAAATATAGATTCACCGTCATTATTTTTAAAAATGATAGTCCGCGTCTTTTTATCAATCTTCGTAACAGTACCTTCATAAAGCTGATATACGTTATCCGTAACTGCGGCATCAATTACAACTGGCTTTGCTGCATTAGGAGCTTGAGCCAATACTAGTGTGGGGGCTGTGAGCAAAATAGTAGTGGCGAGCAAAAGCGGAGTGAATTGAATTTTCATAACTTTCCTTGTTTAGAAATGGTCTATAGTTATATTAGCGCACTTTTATGGCTAATTCCCCATAGCTACTAAGAAAAGTCAGCGAGATTAAAACCATCCGAGTCAAAAATCCAACAGCTTATGCGCCTTCAGGACCAGCTTACGTCACAAATTTTATTCCAAAGAATTTATTTTTTAGGGTTGGTGCTATTGCTACCCTAAAGCACTTTTGAATTTCTCCTTAACCAGTCAGGTCTTGATATAAAAAAGAATTTATTTTTTATTACTGCACTGCAATAAATTGTTAACAAACTTTGCACATTAGGTCTTTTTTTTGGTTTCGTTTCGGCGATTTTTTAATTTTTTACTAGGTGTTTACTCTCAAGATTGATCAATATCAATAGACAATTGATGGCAAATTGCTTTAATAAATTTTTTAAAAGTTGAGTTATCAACATAACTTAAGAAAAATATAAAAAGAGGCAAATTTTGCCATTGGGACAACAGATTTCTTCCTGCTAAAGGAAAGGTAAGTCATGAAAATATATCAAGCAATTAATAAAGTACCTGGCGGTTTAATGGTGGTGCCTTTATTTATTGGAATGTTATTAAATACATTTGCTCCAAATGCCTTAAAGATTGGTGGCTTTACTCAGGCCCTTACCAATCAAGGTTATCCAACATTTTTAGCTATGTACCTATTTACAGTGGGTACTAAGATGACATTAAATGCAGCTCCCACGATGTTAAAAAGAGGGTTTGGTATCCTATTTGCAAAAGTTGGAGTGGCCATCGCAATTGCTTTAGGTCTAGCCCACTTTTTTAATGGCGATGTTTTGGGCCTGACTACTTTGGCTGTTCTAGCTGCAATGAATGATACAAACGGTGGCATGTTTCTTGCGCTCACAAGCACTTTTGGTAATAAAGAAGATGCGGGGACTTATGTACCTCAGAGTATTGAGACGGGCCCGTTTCTAACTATGTTAGTTTTAGTTGGCGCTGGATTAGCCGTGATTCCCTGGATGACTATGTTCTCTGTTATTGCACCAATTATTGCTGGTGCTATTTTAGGAAATTTAGATGAAGATATACGTGATTTTTTTGGATCACACGAACCAATCATTATTCCTTTTATGGCATTTACATTAGGTCAAGGCATCAATTTATCAGCCGTTACAACAGCTGGGCTCCCAGGTATTTTGCTTGGCCTTTCAGTCCTAGTGATTACAGGGTTTGTTTGTATTCTTGCTGATCGTTTATTGGGTGGTTCCGGGGTGGCTGGCGCTGCTGCATCGAGCACTGCTGGCAATGCAACTGGTACACCGCAAGCAGTTGCTTTAGCTGACCCAACTTTTGCTGCTATTGCACCTCTTGCAACGGTTCAAGTTGCTGCATCAGTTATTGTTACTGCTGTTTTAACGCCAATCTTGACTGCATATATGTATCGCCGCACAAAAAAGAAAGCAGAAAGCATATAAAGATGTAAAAGTTTTTGAGGCTAGTTCTTTTAGTTTCGTTCTATCACGCGCAAGACCTCAAGTCTTGCGCATTTTCTTTTCTTAGGAGCCCAAAATGGCAAGAGCCAATGTATATATCACCCGAATGATTCCTCAGGAAACCATTGATGAATTAAAAAAACTACATGATGTAGAGGTTAACGAACTTGATAGAGCGTTAACTCGTGAGGAGCTACTTAAGGCGGTTAAAGGTCGTGATGCCATCATCAGCTTACTGACCGATACTATTGATGGTGATGTATTGGATTCTGCAGGACCACACTGCAAAATCGTAGCCAATTATGCCGTAGGGTTTAATAACTTTGACCTTAAGGCCGCCACTGAGCGAGGGGTTGTTATGACCAATACTCCAGGCGTTCTGGATGATGCAACGGCTACTCATGCATGGGCATTGCTACTTACTACCGCACGTCGCATTTCAGAATCAGAAAGGTATGTACGTGATGGTAAATGGGAGGGGTGGGCTCCTATGGCCTTTATTGGGCAGGATGTGGATGGAAAAACATTAGGCGTGGCTGGTCTTGGCCGTATCGGCAAAAAATTTGCTAAAAAAGGCATCGCCTTTGATATGGATATCATTTATACAAACGAGCATCGTGACTTAGCCTTTGAAAAGGAATTTAATGCCCGATTTGTAGACAAGGAAACCTTGCTAAAAGAATCTGACTATTTATCTTTACATTTACCCTTATTGGCAGATACCAAACACTATATTGGTGAAAAAGAACTTGGCAAAATGAAGCCTACTGCTATCCTCATTAATGCCGCCCGTGGGCCCTTAATTGATGAAAAAGCCTTGGTTCAGGCCCTGAAAAATAAAGTCATTTTTGCTGCCGGTCTAGATGTGTTTGAGGATGAGCCAAAACTAGCCCCTGGTTTGGTCGAACTAGAGAATGCAGTTATTGTTCCGCACATTGCCTCTGCTACGATACAAACTCGTTTGGCAATGGGTAAGATTGCCATCAATAATGTAATTAGCGTCTTAAATGGCGAGGCTCCACAGACATGCATTAACCCTGAAGTATTAAAATAACAAGCCTTCAGCTATTTTTTACTTCCTCAACTGATTGAAAAGGTATTTAGAAATGAGTAATAAATTAAAACTTGGTTTTGTAGGCCTTGGGATTATGGGAACACCAATGGCTTGCCATTTGGTGGCTGCTGGCAATGAAGTATTTATCAATACGCGCAGCAAAATTGCCGATGAATTAGCAAAGTCAGCCGCGATTTCTTGCTCAAGCCCGCAAGAAGTTGCACAAAATGCAGACATTATTTTTATGATGGTTCCAGACACACCTGATGTAGAAAAGGTTTTGTTTGGAGACAAGGGTATTGCCTCAGGCCTTTCCAAAGGAAAGGTTGTAGTTGATATGAGCTCCATCTCACCAATCGCCACTAAAGAATTTGCAAAACGAGTTAATGCACTAGGTTGCGATTACCTAGACGCTCCTGTTTCAGGCGGCCAATTAGGCGCTAAAAATGCAGCCTTAACCATTATGGTTGGCGGTGAAGAATCTGTATTTGAAAAGGTAAAGCCTTATTTCGAATTGATGGGCAAGAACATTACACTAGTTGGCACAAATGGGGCAGGTCAAGTAACAAAGGTTGCCAACCAGATCATTGTTGCATTAAACATTGAGGCGGTAGCTGAGGCACTGGTATTTGCCTCTAAAGCTGGGGCAGATCCTGCAAAAGTTCGCCAGGCATTAATGGGTGGGTTTGCTAGCTCCAAGATTTTAGAGGTTCATGGGGAGCGAATGATTAACCGTACCTTTGATCCTGGGTTTCGTATTGAGTTACACCAAAAGGATTTGAATTTAGCCTTAAGTAGCGCACGTGCGCTAGGTGTTTCCTTGCCAAATACTGCAACTGCTCAAGAGTTATTTAATTCCTGCTCTGCGCATGGTGGTAACGCCTGGGATCATTCGGCGATGGTGAAGGCATTGGAAAAGTTAGCTAACTTTGAAATTGGGCAAAAGGCATAACTGATTTTTTTTAAATGATGCCTCGTACTAAATTACTTGTTTATCTTCACGGCTTTCGCTCTTCACCAAGGTCGAGCAAAGCCGTGATGACTGAGCATGCTATTAAAGCCTTTCCTGAAAGTGAAGGCCACATTGAATGGTTTTGCCCTCAATTACCAGCATCCCCCAAACAAAGCATGGAGATGGTAACCAATCATATTAATACTTCTAATATGGATGAAATTATCATTATTGGCTCTTCATTAGGTGGTTTTTACGCAAACTATTTGGCAGAAAAGTATTCTTGCAAAGCTGTTGTATTGAATCCTGCAGTTATGGCTGCTAGAGAGCTTGAGCCCCATGTTGGCTTGATGACTGCATATGATAGTGACGAGCCTTTTGATTTTCGCTCAGAATATGTGGATGAACTTCGAGTTTTACAGGTAGATAGGATCTCTCAGCCAGAGCGTTATTTTCTGATCGCTTCGAAGGGTGATGAGTTACTAAACTGGAAAGAGATGGTAGATTTTTATTCTGGCTCTCAACAACTTGTCCTTGAAGGTAGTGATCATGGCATCAGTGAGTATGCGGACTACCTTCCCTTAGTAACTGAATTTATAAAAAAATAAAAAACTTTTTTAGCACACGGCTACCAAAGCTGAAATACTCTCGCAGAAAATCTTTTGGGATTTTGTTCTTTGCCATTGTCCTTTCTATTTTTGGACACTTCCTCTTATTTTATGGCCTCCCAATTTTTCATTATGGAAGCCGAACAGAGATAGCGAATGATTTAATTATCCAAACAGAATTACGTGCAGTTCCACCAAAAAAGATTCACATAGCAACCAATCCAAAAAATCACCGATTTGTGGATAAGTTTAATTTTCTTTTAACTGCGCCTGCCGGCGATTCTGCGCAAGTAGAGCAGGGTGCCGACACTCAAGGAGGTCAGGCATTTCGTTTGCCAGAATCGAGCATTTTGTATTACGACGCTTATATAGATGGCCAGCTTTATCAAACGGGAGAATTGCATTGGTTTGTTGAGGGGAATCTTTATCGACTCTACATCACCATCCCATATCCTTTTGTTGGCCCATTTATATTTGAATCACGCGGATTAATTGATGCATATGGTATTGCTCCAACCATTTATTGGACCCAACGCGGAACCAAGTCACCGCGATTTTCTCGCTTTGATCGGGATGAAAAGGGGGCTGGAAAGATGTATTTCTCAGAAAAACCTGATTTTTCTCCCGAAATAATTCCTGGCACTCAGGATCGATTTAGTTTACTTTTTCAATTGGCGTCATTGCTCAACGGGGATAACAAAATTGATGAGGAGGGCGCTATTCGATCACTGCCCGTGGTGGACTACAGCACCTTAGAAATGTGGCAATTTAAGAGCTATGGCGAGACCGTTTCTGATGATATTCCAACTCTAGGAAGGTCAGTTAACCGGCATTATGCTTTGATGCAGCGAGAATCCGATCCATACAAGCGTCAGGTTGATATTTGGCTCGCAAGAGATCTTGAATGGCTACCTGGCAGAATGCGCTCAATGGAGGCTAATGGTCGCGTTATAGAGCTTGTTTTTAAACAAAAAGCGCCTATTTCTACGCTGATTCATTAG
>CAIMZP010000029.1 GCA_903846025.1 uncultured beta proteobacterium
CCTTCGCTCGATCATCCCCAGATGATACAGCCGAAGGGGCTCTCGCAACAGATTCCCTTTCCCGATCAAGCACCATTTTTACTAATCTTCTAAATCCGACATGACATCACCTACTAATTCTTCATCCCAAGGCCTTTCCTACCGCGACGCAGGTGTCGATATTGACGCGGGAGACGACTTGGTTGACCGTATTAAGCCCTTGGCCAAGAAAACCATGCGCGAGGGTGTGCTGGCTGGTATTGGTGGCTTTGGGGCTCTATTTGAGGTGCCTAAGCGCTACAAAGAGCCCGTATTAGTGGCGGGCACTGATGGCGTAGGTACCAAGCTGAGATTGGCTTTTGAATGGAATCGGCACGATACGATTGGTCAGGACTTGGTAGCAATGAGTGTCAATGATATTTTGGTCCAAGGCGCGGAGCCCCTTTTCTTCTTGGATTACTTTGCTTGTGGCAAGTTAAGTGTTGATACAGCCGCCACAGTGGTTGGTGGCATCGCCAAGGGTTGTGAATTAGCTGGCTGTGCCTTAATTGGCGGGGAAACTGCTGAAATGCCAGGTATGTACCCTCCTGGTGAATACGATTTGGCTGGGTTTGCAGTGGGAGCGGTTGAAAAATCCAAGATTATTACCGGTGCAACAATTGCCCCAGGCGATGCTGTTTTGGCAATTGGATCTAGCGGTGCCCACTCTAATGGCTATTCTTTGGTGCGCAAAATTATTGAACGCGCTGGCGCCAAACCTAGCGACGACTTAGGTGGCCGATCATTAGGCGATGTCGTGATGGCCCCAACAGAAATTTATGTGAAACCGCTCCTTAAACTCATTTCTGAGATTAATGTCAAGGGTATGGCACACATTACTGGTGGTGGGCTTGTAGACAATGTGCCACGTGTGCTACCTGAAAACATACAGGCGGTATTGCATCGCGATAGCTGGCAGATGCCAGCACTCTTCAAATGGCTGCAGATGAAGGGCGGTGTTGCTGATGCTGAGATGGTGCGCGTATTTAACTGTGGCATTGGTATGGTGGTCATTGTGTCTGCCGATCAAGTTGATGTTGCTATTAAATCCCTTCGCGCGGAAGGTTTAACAGCTTGGACCGTTGGTGAAGTGGTTGAGCGCCCCACAGGCGCACCACAGACAATCTTGATTTAAGGATCTTAAAGCTTATTTAGTTAAGCTTAACTTACAGTGCTCTAGTGCCGCATTCAACTCAAATGGGTTAAAAGGGTCAAATGTGTTTCTGCCTGCAATAGCGCGCAGCCAAGTGAGCTGTCTTTTCCCTAGCTGCCTAGTTGCGGCTAAAGCCTTGTAACGCATCTGTTCTAAATTGGTTTCCCCATCTAGATACTCCCAGAGCTGCCGATAGCCCACCGATCGAATGGCTGGTAAGTTGGAATGGAGTGCTGGGTTCTTGCGGAGAACTTCTACTTCCTCAATCAGACCGCTAGCAAGCATCTCATCAAACCTTCTTTCAAGATTAATATGTAACCTTGTGCGATCACTAGGTTCTAGCGATACGAGATTAATCCATTCTGGAATAGCTGATCCCTCTCTACCGTCCTCGCTCGGCGACTCTGCTAGTAAAAAAGACATGGGTTTGCCTGTAATTTCATACACTTCAAGGGCCCGTTGAATCCGTTGAGAATCATTCGGCATAAGGCGGTTGGCTGTGATGAGATCAACTTGCGCTAACTTGGCATGCATTTCTGGCCAGCCAAGAACTTTTCCTTGCTGATCAAGGCGTGCGCGAATAACTTGGTTAGCTGGCGGCAATGAAGATAAACCATGAGCCCATGCACGCCAATACAACATCGTGCCTCCAACAACCACGGGAATATTGCCGCGTGCTCGAATTTCTTGGCATAAACGTTTAGCATCATTAGCAAAGTGAGCTGCCGAATAGGCGACATTGGGATCCAGAATATCAATCAGGTGATGTTTGACAGTAGCCTGCTCTACTTGAGTAGGTTTAGCGCTGCCAATATTTAGACCGCGATATACCAAGGCAGAATCCATGCTGATTATTTCTATTGTTAAGCCAATAGATTTTGCATACTCCGCAAGAGACATTGCTAGATGGGTTTTGCCTGCACCTGTCGGTCCAACAATGCAAAGAATTGGTGGATTAGAAATTGGATGCGTAGGCTGAATGTGAGGTTCAGTTTCCATTCCCTATTATAGGAACGAAATAGCAACGCCATTAATGAGCCTGTTAATATTCTTTCATCCCACCATTGGAGCTCATATTGATTGATACCCTGTTGCAATTAAGCGACCTACTACTGCATATTGATCGTCATCTAGATGTGGTCATTCAGCAATATGGATTTTGGGCTTATGGTTTGTTATTTGCCATTGTCTTTGCTGAAACGGGTTTAGTTATTGCCCCCTTTTTGCCGGGTGACTCTTTATTATTTATTGGGGGCGCTTATTGTGCAACCAAACAATTTGATTTATCGACCCTATGCGGCGGTCTATTAATTGCTGCGATTGCAGGTAATACCGTTAATTACCTCATTGGACGCTGGATTGGGCAAAGGGTCTTTAGCAGTCAGTCACGGTGGATTGATCAGACTGCATTACGTAAGACCCATTCTTTTTATGAGAGGCACGGAGGAAAAACCATAATCTTGGCGCGCTTCTTGCCGATCATTCGTACGTTTGCCCCATTTGTAGCAGGCGTTTCAGAAATGAATTTCTCGCGCTTCCAACTTTTTAATATTACAGGCGCTGTGCTATGGGTATTTGGGCTGGTAATTGCAGGCTATTTCTTTGGGAATATTTCCGTTATTCGTCAAAACCTTAATGTGATTGTATTAATTGGGATTGGTGCTGCAGTGGTACCTGTAATGCTAGCTGGTCTGTATAAAATTTTTCAGCTTAAGGTGAAGTAATCAGTGCAGCTTAGTTTGACTTTCTAACATAGCAATGTGGTCACGAATTTCAGGGGCATCCTCAGCTTCGGGGGAGTGGCTTAGGTAGTGATGCATATCGGCTATAGCAGGACGGAGATACTCCAATTGAGCAAAAATCAGGCCGCGGTCGCGAATTTCCTCCATAGAGTCGGGCAATAAAATGACCAGCCGCTCTTGGACCCCTAGAAGACGCTCCCAGCGCTCGTGTTCTGAATAAATCATTTTCAAATTTCTCATAAAGCGCGACAGAATTTCTCGTGGACTTGACGCGCGCAAGAAAATATTCAGCGGCAAACTCAGTTCACCGCGATATCCCTTGGCATCAAGATAGGGATCCAACATTTCCTGTAATTGATTCTTGGAGAGTGACTCGCCAGTTAAGGGGTCCATGATGATCTCGCCTTGCTGTAACGAAATGCGCATCATAAAATGATTGGGAAAAGAGACTCCGCGAATGTGTAGACCAATTTGGTGACCCAACTCCATTACTAAAATTGCTAATGAAATGGGAATGCCGCGACGGTTCTCTAGAATCTGATGTAAGTAAGAATTTTCGGGCGCATAAAAATCATTCGGATTGGGGCCAAAACCTAACTCAGTGTAAAAGAAGTGCTTCAGAATTTGCAGACGCTGCATCGGCGAGGTATCTGATGTGATCCGCGCCTTAAGTTTATTTCCCAATTGATCGAGCTGATCAAGTGCCCCTTGCACATCAAGGTCGGGGTAGGCGTGTTGCGCTACTGCAATAGCCGCTTCAGTTAAAGGGAGATTTTCATCTTCCGCAACGAGGGATGTAAAGTAGTCAAGTTGTTGTGTTGGCATAAAGGCTATTTTGCATGACGTAGAAATTTTTGCCAGCGAATTCCAACTGTATAGAGGGCGGCAAAGTAAATTATTGCAGCCACACCTAGCCAAGCCGTTAAGAGGCCAACGCGAAGCCAGGGTGTTGACTGTAGGGCGATCCAATTGTGCGCACTAGCCGCGTAATACAGTAGCGCCGAAAAGGGGATGAGCGCCAAAAATAGTTGCCCCAAATATTTGGCCCAAGCCGCGCTTGGAAGTGCGCCACGCCGATGAAGGCCTACCCAAAGTAGGGTGGCGTTAAGGCAGGCACCGGTACCAATAGATAGTGCCAACCCTGCATGACCCAGCCAAGGGACAAAAACAAGATTAGCCAATTGCGTAGCGACCAGCACCAGCAGGCCAATTTTTACTGGGGTGCGAATATCTTGACGAGAATAAAAACCTGGAGCCAAAATCTTCACTAATATGAGACCTATGAGACCAACGCCGTAAGCTGCTAAAGCGCGTTGCGTCATTAAAACATCGACTGCACTAAATTTTCCGTAGTGATATAGGGCTGCTGCGAGCGGTTCACCAAAAATAAATAGTGTGATGGCACAAGGTGCGGCCAATAAAAAAGTGAGTTGCAAGCCCCAGATTAATAATTCACCAGCATGAGCTAAATCATTTTGGGCATTGGCTTTGCTTAAGCTTGGGAGCAGCACAGTTCCTAAAGCAACGCCCAGTAAAGCCGTTGGGAACTCCATGAGTCGGTCTGCGTAGGAAAGCCATGAAACACTTCCAGCTTGGAGTCGAGATGCAATATTCGTATTAATGATTAGCGAGATCTGGGCAACAGAAACTGCGAATACTGCTGGCCCCATCAAACGCATTACCCGTCTAGCATCTGGATTGAAGATTGCCGCCTTAATTGCCCTAGGTAGCAATCCTACTTTTGGTAGTAGCCCTAGACGAGAAAGCGCGGGAAATTGAATTGCTAACTGCAAAATTCCGCCCAGAAGAACACCAATGCTCAGAGCGTAAATGGGTTGATCAAGATGAGGCGCTAAAAAGATAGCGCTGCCAATGAGGGCTACATTGAGCAAGACTGGCGTAAAAGCTGGTATTGCGAAGCGCTGGAAAGTATTGAGAATCCCTGCGGAGAGGGAAACCATAGAAATCAGGCCAATATATGGAAACATGATGCGAGTCATTACTACGCTGGCATCATAAGCTGGACCTCCCTTAAACCCTGTAGCAATCACAAGAATAAGCAATGGGGCGCCAATAACTCCCAGCAGTACCGTAAAGAGCAGGGTCCAAAATAAGAGGGTGGCGACGGCATTTACGAGGATTTGGGACTGTTTTTGATCTCCGTTGCTGGAGATTTCTCCTAATATAGGGACAAAGGCCTGAGAAAACGCTCCCTCAGCAAAGAGTCGGCGCAATAAATTAGGTAGCCTAAAAGCCACATTAAAGGCATCGGTCCACTCTGAAGCACCGAAACTACGGGCAATGAGGGTCTCCCGGAGAAGGCCGGTAATGCGGGAAAGCATGGTTAGTGAGCTAACCTTGGCGGCAGCAGAAAGCAGATTCATGGACTAATTTTCCCCTATTTATCATGCTACTGGGCTTTTTTAGTCCTTTAATGTAAAATCTTGGGTTTTGGTGAGTCAGCTTACAAATTTGGCGCACCCATGCAGATTTTTTAGTTAATCGTATTTTGTAATTTTTATAGAGCAAGGTTTAAAGATGGCCAATACCGCACAAGCGCGTAAACGCGCACGGCAGGCAGTAAAACAGAATGATCACAACTCCAGTTTGCGTTCAAAGCTTCGCACTTCCATTAAGGCAGTTCGCAAAGCAATTGAAACTGGCGATAAAGATGCTGCGGCTAAAGTTTTCGCAGCAACTCAAGCCACAATCGATAAGATTGCTGACAAAAAGATTTCTCATAAAAACACTGCTGCACGTCAGAAGTCACGTTTGTCTGCAGCAATTAAGTCAATGGCAGCGTAAGACTGTTTTAGTTTTAGGCTGGCTCTAGAGTTATTTGAGTCTAAGCCCGCTCCTTATCAGAGCGGGTTTTTGTTTTTAGGGTTGGGTTTGTGTTTTGGGTTCAAATTCACAGGCTTCTTCGATGGGTAGGCCGTTGTCTTTGGCGAAGTTCATGACAAAGTCCAAGGCTCTCGGATCGAGTTCGCCCAGTTTAGTATTGACAACAACGCATTTCACATTTGCAATTAGTACTGGTCTGACATAGGGCGAGTAAGTGAAGCGGGGATCGCCAGCATCGCCTGGCGGGCGAAAAGTGGCCATTACCCCGCACAAGCGCTCGGCCCAATCGCTAGGTCGAAATGGCTTGCCAGAAGTGTTAATGCCTTGAATGAAAAGCTTTTTGTGGGTCAAGTGGGCGTAAACATCGTAGTAATGAATAAGTATTGCTAAGCTCTCTAGCTTAACAGCGCGAGAAGGCCTTAAGATGACTTTAGGAGTTATTTTCGTGCAGTTGGTGTGCCTTAACAAAAAATGCAAGCTAAAACTTTAGTAGAAAACTCAACAATGACATCTTTGACAAAGCCTCAAGCACCAGGTCAGATTAAGCATTACTTGCAATTTTCTGACTTAACTCGGCAAGAGTATGACTACTTGCTTAAAAGATCAGCATGGCTCAAGACTAAGTTTAAGAGTTATGAGACTTGGCATCCATTGCACGATCGTACATTGGCGATGATCTTTGAGAAGCACTCTACTCGCACTCGTCTTTCATTTGAAGCGGGCATTCATCAACTTGGCGGTCACGCTGTCTATCTAAATACAAGAGATACCCAGTTAGGTCGTGGTGAGCCTGTAGAAGATGCAGCACAGGTCATATCCCGCATGACTGACATTATTATGATTCGCACCTTTGGTCAGGACATTATTGAGCGTTTTGCAGCTAACTCCCGCGTGCCGGTAATTAATGGCCTCACAAATGAATACCACCCTTGCCAAGTGTTGGCTGATATCTTTACCTTTGTAGAGGCTCGTGGGCCCATTCAAGGAAAGACGGTCGCTTGGGTTGGTGATGCTAACAATATGGCTTATACGTGGATTCAGGCTGCCGAATGTCTTGGTTTCCATATTCAGTTTTCTGCGCCAGAAGGTTATCAATTAGATAATTCCCGTTTAACAGGTGCAGCCTTGAATCATCTGACGGTATGTTCTGATCCTCGAGACGCTTGTAAGGGCGCCAACTTGGTGACAACTGACGTGTGGACCAGCATGGGCTACGAAGATGAGAATGCTTCTCGCATGAAGGCCTTCAAAAATTGGATGGTCTCTGAAGAGTTAATGGCATTAGCTAATCCTGACGCCTTGTTTATGCATTGCTTGCCTGCGCATCGTGGCGAAGAGGTTTCTGCTCAAGTAATTGATGGCCCGCAAAGTGTTGTTTGGGAAGAGGCAGAAAACCGTTTGCATGTTCAGAAAGCATTGATGGAGTATTTGCTTTGTGGGCGCTTAGATTGAGTTGTTTTAATTAATTTTTTATTGAATAGAAATCATGTCTGATATTAAAAAAGTTGTATTGGCTTATTCCGGTGGTTTGGATACAAGTGTTATCTTAAAATGGCTGCAAGATACTTATCAATGTGAAATTGTTACTTTTACGGCAGACTTAGGTCAGGGTGAGGAGCTCGAGCCAGCCCGTGCCAAAGCATTACAGTTCGGAATTAAGCCAGAGAATATTTTCATCGATGATTTACGCGAAGAATTTGTGCGTGATTTTGTATTCCCTATGTTTCGTGCAAATACGATCTACGAAGGTGAGTACTTATTAGGCACATCTATCGCCCGTCCATTAATTGCCAAACGTCAAATTGAAATAGCGCGCTTGACTAATGCAGACGCCGTCTCCCATGGAGCAACGGGTAAAGGCAATGATCAAGTTCGATTTGAGTTGGGATACTACGCACTTGAGCCAGGAATAAAAGTGATTGCTCCATGGCGTGAGTGGGATTTATTATCTCGTGAGAAGTTGATGGCCTATGCAGAAAAGCATGGCATTCCAGTCGAGATGAAACACAAGCAAGGCGGCTCCCCATATTCGATGGATGCAAATCTTTTGCATATCAGCTATGAGGGCCGGCATCTAGAGAATCCAAATGCTGAGGCCGAAGAGTCGATGTGGCGCTGGACGGTATCGCCTGAGAAGGCCCCAGATACTCCAGAGATTATTGAAATTGAATTTAATGCCGGCGATCCTGTGGCGATTAATGGAAAAGCTTATAAGCCGCATGAGTTATTGGCTGAGCTCAATCGCATGGGTGGTATGCATGGCATTGGCCGTTTAGATTTAGTTGAAAATCGCTTTGTTGGTATGAAGAGCCGTGGTTGTTATGAAACTCCAGGCGGCACCATTCTTTTGAAGGCGCACCGCGGTATCGAAAGTATTACCTTGGATCGTGAAGTCGCTCACTTGAAGGATGATTTAATGCCACGCTATGCCAGCCTGATTTACAACGGTTACTGGTGGGCGCCAGAGCGCGTTGCTTTACAAACTCTAATTGATCATACGCAGCAAGCGGTCAATGGCACAGTGCGTCTGAAAATCTACAAGGGTTCTGTATCGGTGATCTCACGTGATTCAGTAAATACTTTGTTTGATCAAAATATCGCCACCTTTGATGACGATGGTGGCGCCTATAACCAAGCTGATGCTGGTGGCTTTATTAAGCTCAATGCATTGCGCATGCGAATTGCTGAAATAGCAAAACGTAAGCGTGCTAAATGATTAATCTTAATAGAAAGAATGCACATGCAATTTGATTCAGTTTCCGTCGGGAAAAAAGCCAATGTATTTTTTGATGGCAAATGCGTATCTCATACTGTGACTTTACCCAATGGGATTCGTAAGTCTGTAGGCGTTGTATTGCCAAGTACTTTACGATTTGATCTCACCACTAAAGAAATTATGGAGGTTATCGATGGTAATGCTTTCGTCAGTATCAATGGCGCTCCCGAAGAAGAGTTTAAAGCGGGTCAAAGCTGGGAGGTAGAAAAGGGCTCCTATTTCATCATTCGCGCTGAAGCACCAGTGCACTATGTTTGCCATTTTGAATAAATTCTGATCGTACAAAACATACAAACCACCCACGGGTGGTTTTTTATTTAAATCAGCGTAAAAAGTAATTTATGAAACTTTTTCAGTTCGTCGTTTTGATAGGCACTTTTACCTCTTTTTGTATCAGCGCGCAGGTCATCGATATTCCTTACAAAGATGATGCGCCCACTAGAACTTTGTTAACTGCCACTCAAAGTGCAAAAGCTGTTGTTCTGCTTTTTCCGGGTGGCGGGGGAGTGTTACGACTCCAGGATGATGGCTCGAGTACTAACTTTCACACATTTGTTAGATCTAAGGATTTATGGGCTCAATATGGAATTGATGCCGTTTTGGTCGATACACCCTATAGCCTTGGGGACGGCAGGAGTAATTCTCGGTCCACTAGAGATCATCAACAAAGAATATTAAATGTCGTTCAATATTACAGGGAAAAGCTGAATCTTCCTGTCTGGATTTTTGGTCACAGCATGGGAACGGTAAGCGTGACAGAGTTTGTTAATGGGGGTAAAGAGCAGGAAAAGCGCCTTGCTGGGGTGATTGTTGCGGGTACTTATCGGTCAGCTATGATTGATTCGGATGTCAGCATTCCAGTATTGGCTATTCACCACATAGATGATGGGTGTTCAAATACACCATTCTCTATCTCAGAAAAAATTATTAAAGATAGACCTAGCAAATCAGTAGCTCAATTTGTTTCAATTGAAGGCGGGATTAGCGAGGGAGACGTTTGCGGTTCCAAGGCCCATCACGGTTTCAATCAGAAGGAGTCTGAGTTTATTAAGGTTGCCGCTCAATTCATTTTAAAGAACTGAGCCCTCTTTCATTTTTTAGGTAAGCCCAAAATGACCGTTCCTGGCACAATCATTCGCTCCGAGAACCACTGCTTATTCATCTCCAAAGCGTAACGAACAGCGGCTTGGGGGCAATGATTGTTAGTGGTGTCCGCTTGCATTTCTTCGATATTCACAATTTTGCCATCATTAGAAATAAAGGCGATAGATAAAGGAATTTTGGTGTTGCTCATCCAGAAGCAGTGACCAGCTTTTTCCTCAAAGATAAAAAGCATGCCTGAATTGGTAGGCATGCTAGATCGATTCATGAGACCGACTTCGCGTGCTTTGGGAGTGTCTGCTACCTCAGCCTGTATGCGATAAATTCCTGTCTTAAGTTCAACGCTCTGTAAGTCGATGTTTTGCTGGCAAAAAACTGCCGTTGAAAAGGTGCTTAAGGTGACTGCAATCGCAAGTGTAATTTGTCTAAAGCAAGGTAGATGCATGATGGTCTTAGTAGTAAGGATGAGGTGATTCTAAAGCCGCGTCAATTTGTAGGCGAAAAAAAACCCAGGAGCAGGTCCTGGGTTTTTCGCAATGATCTAGAAACGATCAAGCACCTTGAATATTGGTAGCTTGCTTGCCCTTAGGGCCTTGAGTAACATCGAATGTTACTTTTTGGCCTTCTTTAAGGGTTTTAAACCCAGGCATAGTAATTGCGCTAAAGTGCGCAAACATCTCTTCTTCACCATCATCAGGCTTAATAAATCCAAAGCCTTTTGCATCATTGAACCACATTACAATTCCGGTCGCCATGCGAACTCCATTACATAAACTTAAAACAACCGTGATGAGTGTGAATACTTTTTAATCAGTCTCGCTCTGCAACACGCCTAAATAGGACTTAGATAAGCCTATGCGCCAATTGTTTGCCCTTTATGGTGGGGTGTCAAGAGGATAAATACATATAGTTGTTCTAAAACACCCCTTTTTTTATCGGAAATTGCCCCAATATGGAGTGAATAGAGCTTTTTTTGATAGTTTTCACCAAAATACTTTGGACAGCAAAATTTATTTATCTGTGTTTAGAATGTTTCTCATGAGTCGCAATACGAAAAATCCAACCGTTGGCAATCCAAGCAACCCCCATATTGAAGATACTATCCTTCTCGAAAAGCAGGCCGAGAAGGTAAAGGCACCTTCTATGTACAAAGTTTTACTATTGAATGACGATTACACGCCGATGGAATTTGTTGTAATGGTGATTCAGGAGTATTTTAATAAAGACCATGAGACGGCAACTCGGATCATGTTGCAAGTGCATTTGGTTGGAAAAGGTATTTGCGGAATTTTTACCCGTGATGTTGCGGCAACAAAAGTGCATCAAGTTATCGAGCTCTCCCGCGAAGCGGGTCACCCACTACAGTGCACTATGGAGGAAGCATGATTGCCCAGGAATTAGAAGTAAGTCTGCATATGGCGTTTGTTGACGCACGAGCTTCACGACATGAGTTCATCACAGTTGAGCATTTGCTCGCCGCACTCTTGGACAACGCAACTGCGGTTGAGGTGCTCAAAGCCTGCGCAGTCAATATTGCAGAGTTGCGAGCCCAGTTAAAAAACTTTATCAATGACAATACTCCCGTTGTCCCTGGGAATGATGAAGTAGATACGCAGCCTACACTCGGTTTTCAGCGTGTGATTCAGCGCGCCATCATGCATGTGCAATCTACATCGAATGGCAAAAAAGAAGTCACAGGCGCAAATGTACTGGTAGCCATCTTCGGTGAAAAAGATTCACATGCAGTGTATTTCTTGCAGCAGCAAGGGGTTACCCGTTTAGATGTAGTGAACTTTATTAGCCATGGTGTTCGTAAAGATCAGGCTGAGCATGTAAAGCCAGTTGAGTCAACACAAGATCCAGAAGAGGCGGCATCCGGCGGTAAAGAGAGCCCACTTGAGTTATATACCCAAAATCTTAATGTGATGGCTAAGCAAGGCAAGATTGACCCGCTCATTGGTCGTGATAGCGAAGTGGAGCGGGTGATTCAAGTGTTGTGCCGTCGTCGCAAAAATAATCCTTTATTGGTGGGGGAGGCAGGCGTTGGTAAAACTGCCATTGCCGAGGGTCTTGCGTGGCGCATTGTTAAGGGTGACGTGCCAGATATTCTGGCTGATGCTACTGTCTACTCCTTGGATATGGGTGCGCTATTGGCGGGCACAAAATACCGAGGTGACTTTGAGCAACGCCTAAAGGGTGTCTTGAAATCACTAAAGGACCATGCTCATGGCGTCTTATTCATCGATGAAATCCATACTTTAATCGGAGCAGGGGCTGCTTCTGGCGGAACGCTCGATGCTAGCAACCTCTTAAAGCCTGCTCTTTCAAATGGCCAGCTTAAATGTATCGGCGCCACTACCTTTACAGAATATCGCGGCATCTTTGAAAAAGACGCAGCATTGTCCCGGCGTTTCCAAAAGATTGATGTGGTTGAGCCTACAGTAGATCAGACTGTACAAATTTTGCGTGGTCTTAAATCTCGCTTTGAGGAGCACCATAGTGTGAAATATGCAGCAGCTGCATTGGTTGCTGCTGCTGAGTTATCCGCTCGCTATATTAATGATCGCCATTTGCCTGACAAGGCAATTGACGTGATTGATGAAGCTGGCGCTGCGCAACGTATTTTGCCCAAGTCCAAGCAAAAGAAAATCATTGGTCGCCCAGAGATCGAGGAGATTGTGGCCAAGATTGCGCGTATACCGCCTCAGTCCGTTACTGTAGACGATCGTAGTAAGTTGCAAACCTTAGATCGTGATATCAAGAGTGTTGTTTTTGGCCAGGATCCTGCCATTGAGGCCTTGTCAAGTGCAATTAAGATGACACGTGCCGGCCTTGGAAAGATTGATAGGCCTATCGGCTCATTCTTATTTTCTGGACCTACTGGCGTTGGTAAAACCGAAGTTGCTAAGCAGCTGGCTTATATTTTAGGTATTGAACTCTTGCGATTTGATATGTCGGAGTACATGGAGCGTCATGCTGTAAGTCGTTTAATTGGGGCACCTCCTGGTTATGTAGGCTTTGATCAGGGCGGACTACTCACTGAGGCAGTAAATAAGAAGCCACACTGCGTTCTCTTGCTCGATGAGATTGAAAAAGCGCATCCAGATATTTTCAATATCCTCTTGCAAGTAATGGACCATGGAACCTTAACTGACAACAATGGCCGTAAGACTGATTTCCGAAATGTAATCATGATCATGACTACCAATGCTGGCGCTGAAGCGATGCAAAAATCCACCATGGGATTTACCAATGTGCGTGAGTCCGGTGACGAAATGGCAGATATTAAAAAGTTCTTTACGCCAGAGTTCCGTAACCGCTTGGATGCAATTGTTTCCTTCAAAGCTCTTGATGAGACCATCATCATGCGTGTGGTTGATAAGTTCCTTATGCAGCTAGAAGAGCAATTGCATGAGAAAAAGGTCGATGCCACATTTAGTCCTGCATTGCGTGCACACTTGGCTAAACATGGTTTTGATCCATTGATGGGCGCTAGACCAATGCAGCGCATCATTCAAGACACAGTTCGCAAGGCTTTGGCTGATGAGCTACTCTTTGGCAAATTGGCGCAAGGTGGCCATGTAGCGGTAGATGTGGATACCGATGGGAAGGTTCAGTTGAAGTTTGATGCGCCCTTAATTTCAGGTAAAGCACCCAAGGCAGATGTTGCCCCTGCAGAGGAAATATAGACCCAGGAGATGTATTTGCCCCAAAAAGAAAACCAGCCGCATAAACTCGGCTGGTTTTTTACCTAGAGGTATCCTAATTGGCTAAAGCGTCGCTTTTAATTCAGGACTCCGTGGGCCCCAAGTACCGAAATAAAGATGGTGATTACACTAAGAATAAAAATAACTGCATGTACTGTTTGGGTTTTTTTTAGATCACTAATGCCATTGCCATCCTTTATCAGTCGACCATGATTTTTGATAAAAAAAGGCTCAATAACAAAAAGAGCGAATATGAACATGAGCCAGATAAATACCATGGCATGCATCCAGAAATATCGAGCATCAGAAAATCTTTGCCAGGCACTTAATTGGTAGACCATGTAAAAACCGCTAATACCAGCAAGCAAGACCGTGAATCTGGCAATAAAGGCAAAGCGATTTTCAATGCCATTAAAAATTTCCATCTGATCGTGCTTGTATGGCGACTGCCTAATTACAGGAATCAATACCATCGTTACGAATGCTACTCCACCTATCCAAATGACAATACTCAGAATATGGATAGCTCGTGCAATTGCTAATTCGTTCATATTTAAATACCCACCTAAAAGTCGAAGTAAGTCATAGCCCGCAAGCTTAAAATACCAATAATTAACCTCTACCAGTGCTACCAAAACCCCCCGCACCACGACTACTCTCGGTGAATTCTTCAACGACTCGAAGCTCAACTTGCAGAACAGGCATTATGACTAATTGGGCTAAGCGCTCCATGGGTTCAAGTTTGAATGTGGCAGATCCCCGATTCCAGGTGCTAACCATGAGTTCACCTTGGTAATCAGAATCAATTAAACCCACGAGATTGCCCAGCACAATGCCGTGCTTATGGCCAAGTCCAGATCTAGGTAGGATGAAGGCGGCATAGCGTGGGTCTTCAACATAGATAGCAAGTCCTGTTGGTATAAGAATAGTTTGACCTGGCGCAATCTCAATAGCCTCATTAATGCAGGCTCGCAAATCTAGGCCTGCACTGCCTGGCGTGCCGTAAGCAGGGAGCTGATTGCGCATGCGTTCATCGAGAATTTTTACTTGGAGTGATTGCATGATGTTTTCCTAAAGCACATTAAATTTTCTTGGCGACCAATTGAATCAGTTGGCGAGCTAGATCAAGCTTATTAGCTCTCGCTAATTTTTTTCTACCACGCTCATCAATAATGAGAAGTTGATTGAGGTCGCTACCAAAAGTATCTGGACCAATATTACCCACAATCAATGGAATACCTTTGCGCTGGCGTTTCTCTTGTGCATGAGTTGCAAGGTCAGTGGATTCTGCAGCAAAGCCAACACAGTAGGGGCGGGATTTTCCATTCTCAGTTTTCACTGTCTTGACAACATCCAAAAGAATGTCCGGATTGGCAATGAATTCCAGTGTTGGCGCTTTTTGCCCTTGACGTTTTATTTTATCTTTGGCTGGTTTAGCAATACCCCAATCTGCCACCGCTGCTACAGCAAAAAAGATGTCACAGTCAGCCGATTTCAACGTGGCGGCATGCATTTCTTTGGCGCTAACCACATTGGTACGAGTAATTTTTCCAGTAGCCTCTAAAGGGGTATTTAGATCGCAGGGGCCGGCGACTAAATGGACTTGCGCGCCAGCCTCGATAGCTGCTCGTGCAATCGCAAAGCCCATCTTGCCGGAGCTACGATTGGTGATGCCGCGAACTGGATCAATTGCTTCAAAAGTCGGCCCAGCAGTAATAAGTACCCGCTTGCCCGCCAGTAACTTCTTCTGAAAAAATGCAACTAATTGCTCAGTAATTTCTGTTGGCTCAAGCATGCGACCTAAACCTACCTCACCACAAGCCTGAAAGCCGCTGGCTGGGCCCAATAGGGCAACACCATCTTCTATTAATCGTTGCACACTTCTTTGTGTGGCGTCATGGTCCCACATTTGCTTATTCATAGCTGGAGCTAGGAGTAATGGACAGTCTCTTGCAAGGCAAAGTGTTGTCAATAAATCATCGGCTAAACCCAGTGATAGCTTAGCCATCAAATCGGCGCTAGCAGGCGCAATCAAAATGGCATCAGCAGATCTAGAGAGTTCAATGTGAGCCATATTATTGGCAATTGTGCGATCCCATTGGCTCGTATAAACCGGATTACCAGTAAGAGCCTGCATGGTGACCGGAGTTACAAACTGCTGTGCAGCTTCAGTCATCACCACCTGAACGCTGGCACCTTCTTGTATTAATAGGCGCGCCAACTCTGCGGACTTATATGCCGCAATTCCGCCAGATATACCTAAAACGATTTTCTGATTCAAAAGTGATTGCATGGTGCCAGCTTAATGGGATTGAGGGGATTTACCAAATGACTTATTTAGTTCACTCCAAATAATAAGGAATGCACCTATGCATATCGCACTATCAGCAATATTGAAAGCGGGCCAGTGCCAGCCGCCATAATGCAAGTCAATAAAGTCCACCACCGCACCATACATAATGCGGTCTAAGACGTTACCTAGTGCGCCGCCCAAAATAAAGCTCAAAGCCCAGCAAAGGATTTTATTACCCTGATTCCTGCGCAATAACCGCACAATGTAAGCGGAAGCTACTAAGCCAAGTGCGGTAAAAAACCAGCGTTGCCAACCAGAGCCCTGAGCCAAGAATGAAAAAGCAGCTCCAGGATTCAAAAGCAAAAGCCAGTTCATAAATGGCAATAGTCTTTCTGAAGTGCCGAACTGCAAATTACTCAATGCTAACCACTTGCTCAACTGATCGAGTAAAAGGACGATTACAGATATTGCTAAATAACGAAAAAATGAAGAGTTCATAAAGTGATGGATTCTTTATCTTATTGATGTATTAAGCAAACAAGCGATGTTCGCCATCACCAAATACATTGCTAATGCACCTGCTACATAACTCTGGATGCTCGGAATTCATGCCAACATCTTCTGTGTGATGCCAGCAGCGACCGCACTTTTTATATTGACTGCCCCGAACTAGAACCTCTAAACCATCTTTGCTAAGTTCCACTTTAGCGCTAGACGTAATAGTGACAAAACGTAAGTCATTTCCAAGAGAGTGGATCAGCTCAAAGTCTGCTTCAGGTACTTTAATTGTTAGTTCTGCTTGGAGAGAAGAGCCAACATGACCGGCTTCCCGCTCAATCTCAATCGCCTTTGTCACCTCGGAACGAATTTCCCGAATACGACCCCACTTAGTCAGTAACTCTGCCGCCTGAGAAATTTCTGGGAAAGTGCCAAACTCTTCCATAAAGATGGACTCTTGAATTTGCTGATTTTTGTCATGGGGAAATGATTGCCATGCTTCCTCGGCCGTAAAGGAGAGAAAAGGGGCTAACCACTTCAAAAGGTTACGGGTGATATGAAATAAGGCATTTTGAGCGGCACGACGATCGGCTGAACTTGCCGCACTTGTATAAAGGCGATCTTTCAGTATATCTAAATAGAAACCACCCAAATCTTCAGAGCAAAAGGTCAGCATACGCGCTACTGCAGGCTGGAATTCGTAAGATTGATAATGGGCTTTCACCTCATTTTGCAGTTGATTGGCCAAGGCTACAGCGTAGCGGTCAATCTCTAGCCACTGTTCTGCAGGCATTGCATGTTGACCCGGATCAAAATCCGACAGGTTTGCCAATAAGAAACGCAAAGTATTGCGAATGCGGCGATAGCTTTCAACTACTCGCTTAAGAATCTCATCGGAGATTGTCATCTCACCCGAGTAGTCTGTAGATGCTACCCAAAGACGAATAATTTCTGCACCCAGCTTATCTGCAACTTGTTGTGGAGCAATCACGTTCCCAACAGACTTGCTCATCTTGCGACCTTGACCGTCAACCGTAAAGCCGTGTGTAAGTAGCGCCTTGTATGGAGGTTTGCCATCTAACATGGAACCCGTCAACAATGAGGAGTGAAACCAGCCGCGATGCTGATCTGAACCCTCAAGATATAAGTCAGCCAACCTTCCGTTTGGGGTCTCGGATTCAGCTGTAAATAATTCCTTACGATGTGATCCACGAATAACGTGCCAATGGGTTGTTCCAGAATCAAACCAGACATCTAAGGTGTCGCGATTTTTTTCGTAGTCAGCAGCTTCATCTCCAAGCAGATCAGAAACTGCTAATTTTTGCCAAGCCTCGATACCTTCTTCTTCAACGCGCAAAGCAATTTTTTCGAGCAACTCAACGGTGCGCGGATGTGGCTCGCCACTTTCTTTGTGAACCAAAAAAGCCATAGGAACACCCCATTGCCGCTGTCGTGACAATGTCCAATCTGGACGATTGGCGATCATGCTACGTAAACGTTGTTTACCCCAGGAAGGAAAAAATTCAGTGCTTTCGATGCCCGCAAGAGCGGTGTCACGTAAGCTAGCTTTACCATCGGAGGGCATCTTATCCATACTGGCAAACCACTGTGATGTAGCGCGATAAATGATGGGTGATTTATGGCGCCAGCAATGCATGTAAGAGTGGGTATAAGTCTTATCTCTCAATAGGCTACCCGCTTCGCGCATGGCTTCAACTATTTTTGGATTAGCCTTCCAGATATATTCATTAGCGAATAAAGGTAACCAAGAGGCATACACTCCATTGCCCATGACAGGATTGAGAATGTCTTTATCAGCCAACTTATTTGCTTTGCAGGATTTAAAGTCTTCCTCGCCATATGCTGGTGCTGAGTGCACGACACCAGTGCCGGTATCTAAGGTCACATAAAGCGCTGGATAGATTGGTGAAAGGCGTTTATAGCCTTCATGCAAGGGCGCTAGGGGGTGCCAAAAGGAAATGTTTGCCAATTGACTGCCTAAGCAAGTGGCAATTATCTTGCCTTCAAGACCGTAATCTTCCAAACAAGTTTCGACGCGATCATTAGCAAGAATCAGTAGTCTGTCTCCAACTTCAACCAATGCGTATGTGAGTTCTGGATGCACATTTAACGCTTGGTTGGCAGGAATGGTCCACGGTGTTGTAGTCCAGATTATGATCATCCCAGGTTTGGCCGGGATCTCATTTATACCAAAAGCTTTTGCCAGCTGTGGACGCTGCGCATCATCAAATGCAAAGCCAACATCCACTGTTGGATCAGTTTTGTCATGGTATTCCACTTCAGCTTCAGCTAGTGCAGAGCCGCAATCGAAACACCAGTTGACTGGCTTGAGGCCGCGGAAAACATAACCCTTTTCCCAGATTTTTCCTAATGCACGAATTTCATCTGCCTCATTACCAAAGTTCATAGTAAGGTAAGGATTATTCCAGTCCCCAAGCACCCCTAAGCGCTCAAAATCCTTCTTCTGCTTATCTACCTGAATTTGTGCATAGGCCCGCGCCTTGGCTTGCACTTCCTCAGTTGGTAAATTTTTACCAAATTCTTTTTCAATCTGAATCTCAATAGGCATGCCATGGCAATCCCAGCCTGGAACATAAACAGAATCAAAACCCATCAACCAGCGGGACTTGACAATCATGTCTTTCAGAATCTTATTGACTGCGTGGCCAATGTGAATATCACCGTTTGCATAGGGTGGGCCATCATGCAAAATGAATTTCGGATGATTGGCATGTGCCTCCCGAATTTTTTCATAAAGTTTTTTCTTCTGCCATTGCGCGACCCACTGTGGCTCTCGCTTAGGCAGATCTCCTCGCATGGGAAAGGACGTCTCTAAAAGATTAACGGGATAGGAATTTACTTTTTCAGACATAGATTTTTTTCTGGAAATAATTTCTGGCATACGCAGCATCTGCTGCAATCGCTTGGGTTAGTGTGTCAAGATCAGAGTACTTAGCCTCGTCACGAATTTTTTCTAAGAGCTCCACGGTAATCATTTTTCCATAGACCTCTTGGTTGAAATCAAAAATGTGGGTTTCAAGTAAAACACGTCCTTCATCTTCAATGGTTGGTCTTACTCCGAGGCTGGCTACTGCTGGCAGGGGATGTTCACTTAATCCAATGACTTGTGCGGCAAAGATGCCGGTAGTGGCTGGCTTGCGATGATGCAAATGATTGGCAACTGCTAGGTTGAGCGTAGGAAAGCCCAAGGTGCGCCCCAATTTTTTTCCATGAATGACGTGTCCTGAAATACCATAAGGATGACCGAGTAACTTACTAGTTTGCTCCATATCGCCAGCAGCTAGGGCATCACGCAATGCCGAACTTGAAATACGCTCGCCGTTTTCTAGTACCGTATGGATGCTGGAAACTTCAAAACCATATTTTTTACCAGCAGCTTTAAGGCTGGCATAGTTACCTGTGCGTTTTGCGCCGTAGCAAAAGTCATCACCAATTAAAATCCATTTTGCGTTTAGCTGTTTTACGATAATCTCAGATACAAATTCTTCGGGGCTTAAGCGCGCGAATGCGGAGTTGAAATGCTCCACCACTACCCGATCAATGTTCATTTGCGCAAAAGCAGCTAGTTTGTCGCGCAGATTTAAGATTCGTGGCGGTGCTTTTTCAGGTGAAAAAAATTCTTTAGGATGTGGCTCAAAAGTCATCACGCAACTCACTAGACCTTTTTTCTGCGCGCCATCCTTGAGTTGTTTGAGAAGGGCGCGATGACCCCTGTGCACGCCATCGAAATTACCGATGCTTAAAGCACAAGCTGGTCCTGCAGAAAACTGGGTGGAGCCACGGAATACGTTCACAAATCGCTTTCAGGGTAGCCATCAATTATATTGTGGGCATGCTATCTATCGTTACCTTAATCTCAGGCCGCGGATCTAATTTTGAATCCATCGTCAAAACAGCCCAAAAAGAGCAATGGCCAGTCAAGTTTGCAGGGGTGATTGCGAACCATGCAGCAGCTAAAGGCCTTGATTTTGCTCGCTCTCAGGGTATTCCGGCCATTATTGTGGAGCATCGAGAGCATGCTACACGGGAATCCTTCGATGCTGCTCTGATTGAACAAATAGATGCATTGGGGGCTGATTTAGTGGTTTTAGCTGGTTTTATGAGAATTCTAACCCCAGGCTTTATCCGTCATTTTCAGGGTCGCCTTATTAATATTCACCCTGCACTATTGCCAGCCTTTCCGGGTTTACACACTCATGAGCGCGCTTTAGAGGCTGGAGTTGCAGAACATGGAGCTACAGTTCACTTTGTTACTGAGGGAGTGGATGAGGGGCCAATTATCTGTCAGGCCTCTGTTCCAGTACTTGCGGGGGATGATGCAGAGACTTTGGGAGCTCGTGTTTTGGCAGCTGAGCATCAGATTTACCCGCGGGCCGTAAAATGGTACCTTGATGGCAGATTGCAAATAGAAGGCAATCAAGTAAAGCTTTCCCCTCCAGAGGCGCAATTAATAAAATTATGAGTAAAGAACGATCACCCCGCGGAGCTAGTAGCGGCTCTAAACTAGGCGCTAGGTTAGCTCCCCATAAAAGCTATGCTGCTAAAACTACAGATCCACTACGCCGACCAGAGCGTCGCAATGCCAGTGGAAATTTAATTGCCCCAGTTGGACAAAAAAACTTTTCCAATGCAAAGGCTCTGCCTCAGCATGCTATACATCTGGAACGCTTAATTCCTGAGCTTCTGAGTTTTGAGCAACCAGCTGACCGCGTAGTAAGTCGTTATTTCCGGGCCGAGCCACAGCTAGGTAATCGTGATCGCGCTCTTATTGCAGAGAGTGCCTTTGCGATCTTGCGTCGCAAAAATGAGTTTTCACAATTTGCCTTTAGTGGCGAAGGATCTCAGGCTAGACGTCTGGCCCTATTGGGTTTGCTGGCCGCCTTATCCGAAGGGGGATTAGGTTCCGCTAATCGAGCAGAAAGTGCAATTGCCGATTTAGCGCATGTCCTAAAGCCTGGTGAGTATGAATGGTTGCAGCGTTTTGCTACGGTAGACCCCACCGCTTTAAATCCCCTTGTGCGAAATAATCTACCCGAGTGGTTGTGGGATGCTTTTGGAAAATATCCTGGTGAAGAGACTCGTGAAGAGTTGGCAAAGTGTTTAATGCATCCCGCATTATTGGATTTACGTGCTAACACCATGAAGACGACTCGCGAGCAATTGTTGCTAGACATGAACGCTCTGGGTGGTCGCTATCAGGCAATCCCTACGCCATATGCACCAGACGGCGTGCGTATTATGGGTAAACCTGCCTTGCAAAATACCGTTGGCTTTAAAGCGGGTATGTTTGAAGTGCAAGATGAAGGCAGTCAGTTACTGGCCTACCTGCTCGCTCCTAAGCGGGGGGAGATGGTGGTGGACTTTTGCGCTGGAGCTGGTGGTAAAACCCTTGCTATCGGAGCACTCATGCGCTCTACAGGGCGTTTGTATGCCCTAGATACATCTGAACGTCGTTTGGCAAATTTGAAGCCTAGACAGGCCCGTAGCGGCCTTTCCAACGTTCATCCCGTATGGATCGATAGTGAGAACGATACCAAGATTAAGCGCTTGGCAGGAAAAATTGATCGAGTGCTAGTCGACGCCCCTTGTAGTGGCATGGGTACGCTACGCCGTAACCCTGACATTAAATGGCGGCAGACCCCCGCTGGGATCCTAGAATTAAATCAGAAGCAGATGAATATTTTGGCTTCCGCTAGTCGTTTGCTTAAGCCTGGTGGCCGCTTGGTTTATGCCACTTGCAGCCTACTGCCCCAGGAAAATCAAGCTATTGCAGAAGACTTTTTGGCAAAGCACCCTGATTTTGAGGTAGTTCCAGCTGCTCAAGCGCTTAAAGCGCTATTCCCAAAGGATCAAATACCTTTAGGGTGTAGTCCTGATAACCCTTGGTGGCAACTATGGCCACATATTCACGGTACGGATGGATTTTTTGGTGCAATTTTTGAGAAAAAGGCCTCTACAGTAAAGACTGTTAAGAAGCCCGACGACCAAGATGCGCTTAATGAGAAGCCCAAAAAGGCCGGGAAAGTTCTAAAATAAGAAATTTACTCCTTAGGATTTTCTTTTGAACACAGCCTCAAGTTTTGGTTTCGACGCGCTTTTAAACTGGCTCGCCAATGGATATTTAAACTGGTCTTTTTGGCAAATACTGGTTTTCACCTTAGTAGTAACTCACATCACCATCGTCGCAGTAACTATTTTTTTGCATCGTTGTCAGGCCCATCGAGCTTTAGAGCTGCATCCGATTATTTCCCATTTTTTTCGCTTTTGGCTCTGGCTTACTACGGGCATGATTACTAAAGAGTGGGCTGCAATTCACCGCAAGCATCATGCTAAATGCGAGACCGTGGATGATCCACATAGCCCGCAAATTTTAGGTATTGGGACTGTACTTTCTCGTGGTGCAGAGCTTTATAAAAAAGAATCCCATAATCAAGAAACCATAGCGAAGTTTGGCCATGGCACTCCTGATGACTGGCTAGAGCGCAAGGTATATTCCAAACTTGCTTGGCAAGGTCTCGGTTTGATGCTCGTCATTGATCTTTTCTTGTTTGGCGGTATTGGTTTAACAGTGTGGGCGGTGCAAATGCTCTGGATTCCGATTACTGCTGCTGGCGTAATTAACGGTATTGGCCACTATTGGGGTTACCGTAATTATGATTGTGAAGATGCCTCTACCAATATTGTTCCCTGGGGAATCTTAATTGGTGGCGAAGAGCTTCATAACAATCATCACACTTTTGCAACCAGCGCCAAACTCTCTAATAAATGGTATGAGTTTGATATTGGCTGGTTTTATATTCAGATAATGGGTACGGTGGGTTTAGCTAAGGTCAAGAAGATTCCCCCTAAACTAGTTCTAAGGGATCTGCGACCTGCCGATCAAAGTACGCTGGAAGCAATTATTGCAAACCGTTACGAAATCATGGAGCGTTACAGCAAGACGCTGCGCAGCTTCTTTAGTAATGAGGTCCAGCATATGCAGGTTTTGGCAGCCCATCTGAAGGATGCTCGTATTTGGCTAGGTAAAGATGAGTCACATTTAAGTGTGGCAGAAAAGGCAAACTTGGAAGAGTTGATGGCAACGAATGCCCAGCTACGCAAGATGATTGAAATGCGCCGTGATCTACAGGCGATTTGGAGTCGCTCCAATGCGACTGGTGAGCAATTGGTATCTCAGCTGCACTCTTGGTGCCAGCGCGCTGAAGATAGTGGTTTGAGCAGCTTGCGTGACTTTTCTCTGAGATTGCGTCGCTATGCCTAAGGTATAAAACAGCCTAGGAAAACCAAGACAATAAAAAACCCGCTACTTAAGCGGGTTTTTTATTTGCTAAAAGTAAGTTAATTACTTCAGCTTTGTTTCTTTGTAAGCAACGTGCTTGCGAATGGTTGGATCAAACTTCATGATCTCCATTTTCTCAGGCTTAGTACGCTTGTTTTTTGAAGTGGTATAGAAGTGACCAGTACCAGCTGATGACTCCAATTTGATTTTTTCTCTGCCGCCTTTAGCCATTTGTGTGCCCCTTAAATTTCGCCGCGTGCACGCAGATCGGTCAGGACAGCATCAATGCCGTTCTTATCGATTACGCGCAAACCAGCATTGGTTAAGCGCAAGCTAATCCAACGGTTTTCAGATTCAACCCAGAAACGGCGATTTTGCAGATTAGGCAAAAAGCGACGCTTCGTTTTATTGTTTGCATGGGAAACATTGTTGCCAACCATCGGCTTCTTCCCAGTGACTTGGCAAACTTTTGCCATGACATGACTCCATTTAATTGCGAAAAAAGAAGATTGTATCAGGCGAAGGGCACTTTCAGCTACCCCTAATTCGCTTTAGTTGAGCGGATTCATTCCGTGAATGCCTACAGGGAAAAAATATGGGGTATTAAGTTAGTAATTACTATTTTTATAAGCCTTTTTTCATATGGGCATTATCCGAAAATAGAAAAAATACTGTCATTAATGATGCGCCAATTTAAATGCCGAATATCTAGCAAATTTAGTGTAAAAAATAGCGTCTTAGGTAAGATATTCCTTCGGGTAGCTCTTTACTAGGTTACATACAGCCTAAATTTTTAGTCAATTAGAAAAACTCGTTTTATAAATTTGCGCGAGCTTCTTTTGCATGTCCCCCAAAAGGCGGGAAAGGTTGTTAAATTAATGTGGCAGATCTTTTGCTAGGGTAGCGACCTTAACATCTGCCATTAGGAAGGTGGCCAATGGCTTGTCGTGACCTTAGATAGCGCCTCAAAAGTCTGGATTTCCCTCTGAGGTACTTGATTTTGGGCCAATTTGAAATCGGGTAAGGCACGCTTACTTCTAGCCTAGATACAATGTTCTCATGACTATGCTTAAGGTTCTCCCCAACTCTTTCTTAACCCTAAATTATCGACTGACTTTACCTAGCGGGGACGATTACATCAATACTTTTATTGATCGTCCTGCAACGGTTTTAATGGGGTCAGGACAATTTGCCCCTTGCTTTGAAAAGATGTTGATAGGCCTAGGTGTAGGTGAAAGAAAAAGTGCACTACTCCCGCCAGAAGAAAGCTTTGGTGAGCGTAAAGACGAATTAGTGCAATGGGTTTCACTCAAAGCACTCAAAGAGGGGCGTGATGATGATGTGCAATTTAATCCTGGAGATGTTATTGAGTTCAACGCCCCTGGCGGCGCTCAGTATGCCGGCGTAATGCAGTCGATCGATAATGAGGGCGCTTGGTTTGATTTCAACCACCCGCTAGCTGGTCGACCCATAACCTTTGAAGCAGAGATAGTAGCCATTCTTTAAATCATGACCGATAAAAATACTGCAGAAATCTTAATGGCACAACCACGTGGCTTTTGTGCCGGTGTCGATCGCGCAATTAATATTGTTAATGAGGCGCTGATTCGTTTTGGCGCGCCGATTTATGTGCGTCATGAGATTGTGCATAACGCATATGTAGTCAATGAATTGCGTGAAAAGGGCGCGGTATTTGTGGAGGAATTAAACGAGATTCCAAAAGGTGGCATCGTGGTGTTTAGTGCACACGGTGTTTCTCAAGAAGTTCGCAGAGATGCAGAAGAGCGGGGCTTACAGGTCTACGATGCCACTTGCCCGCTTGTCACCAAAGTGCATCTTGAAATAGTAAAGATGTGTAAAGAAGGCTTCACTGTTCTGATGATTGGTCATGCGGGGCATCCAGAGGTTGAGGGCACCATGGGACAAGTAAAAGAGGGCGTTTTTCTGATTGAAAAAGTAGCCGATATAGCCAGCCTGCCTTTTTCTGGACATGAAAAAATAGCCTTTGTTACACAAACCACCCTCTCCGTTGACGAGACTAAAGAAATTGTTGACGCATTAACTCAGAAGTTTCCGAATATTGTTCAGCCACGTAAGCAGGATATTTGCTATGCCACGCAAAATCGCCAAGACGCTGTGAAATTTATGGCCCCTCAAGTTGAGGTGGTCATTGTGGTGGGGAGCAAGGCAAGCTCTAACTCCAATCGCTTGCGGGAGCTAGCTGAAAAATTAGGCGTTCCTGCCTATATGGTGGATGCTCCAGAGCAACTTCAAGCAGAGTGGTTTGCCGGTAAGAAAAGAGTTGGCCTAACTGCAGGAGCTTCTGCCCCAGAAAGTCTGGCCCAAGCAATTAGCGAAAAAATTCAAGAATTTGGACCGCGCAGTATTCGTAACCTAGAGGGGGTTGTTGAAGATGTAACCTTCTCGTTGCCAAAAAATTTAGTGAACTAAATGATTTCGGGTAATTAAAATAGCTTTAAGACCCTTTTTAATTAAATCACTTGCTTTAACAACTCTCGTAAAATATTGCACATCTGACGAATTTCATCATTGCTAACATTTAGGGCGGGCATAAAACGCAAGAGATTTGGTCTGGGTGAATTAATCAATAGACCCTCGGGGCTACGATCGCGCGCGAGCTCCACCAATTTACCGCCAATATCTTTGCCAATGATAAGGGCGCGTAATAAGCCTTGACCACGCTCACCTTCAAGATGAAATTCTTGTGAAATCGAAAGTAGTTCTGATCTCAGTAATTCACCTTTTTCGCGCACCGCTTCCAGAAAGCCCGGCGCTAAAAGCTGTTCAATAACGCTAATACCTACTGCAGTCATGAGTGGATTGCCGTTATATGTGCCACCCTGATCGCCAGGAACAAAGCAAGCTACTGTTTGAGTTGCCATTAACGCTGCAAGGGGGACGCCACCACCAATCCCTTTACCTAAGGTCATGATGTCTGGCTCAATACCATGGTGCTGATAGGCAAAAAGAGTGCCCGTACGACCACAACCCGCTTGCACTTCATCAACAATTAACAGAATGTTGTTTTCTTTAGTGAATTGACGAAGACTTTGCATAAATTCAGTTGTTACTGGAATCACACCACCTTCACCTTGAACGGGTTCAAGCATGACCGCAACGGTTTTGTCGGTCACCAGCCTTTTGACCGACTCTAAATCATTTAAAGCTGCCTTTGGAAATCCTGGCACTTGCGGGGAAAACATAGTATCCCAGCCTGGTTTGCCTGAGGCACTCATGGTAGCCAAAGTGCGTCCATGAAAACTATGATCAAAGGTGATGATTTCGAAAGCGCCAGACTTATTGAGCTGACCCCACTTGCGTGCCAACTTGATGGCGCCTTCATTTGCTTCGGCGCCACTATTGGCAAAAAATACTTTGTCAAAGCAACTGTTCTCTGTCAACAAGTTAGACAGATGAATCATGGGTTCATTATAAAAAGCAGGACTAGGGTTAATTAGTTTCTGTGCTTGAGTATTAAGTGCCGCAATCATTCCAGGATTACCGTGCCCAAGGCAGTTGACAGCCCAGCCTTGCAAGAAATCTAAGTAGCGCTTGCCATTGTTATCCGTTAACCAGGAACCCTTACCTTCAACCATCATTATTTCTGGCCGTGGAGTGATAAACATGACTGAATGGGCATCTAGGGTTTGGGCTGGCTTGTTCATGTAGATATGGGGTGGTATGAGGAAAGTGAGTCTCTATTATCGTGCTAAGTTAAATGGAATGTCGCTCAGCTACTAGATAGGTCTGCAGCACTGGTAAAGGAGTCGGCAAAGAATTCTTCCTCAGGAAGATGACATTGTGATGAAAAGTCGTGGCGAGCGGCATTAACCATAACGGGCGCTCCGCAAGCATAGACTTGAAAGCTCCCCATATTCGGATGGTCGGCCATGACCGCATTGTGCACAAAACCCCTGCGACCATTCCAGTCATTTTCAGGAAGATCATCTGAAATAACTGGAACATAGGTTAGGTTAGGCATTGAAGATGCCCAGGATTCACAAAGTGTATTCATATAAAGGTCACTGGGGCGACGGCCACCCCAGTAGAGAAATATGGGCCGATCAATCTTCTTTGCCTGCATTTGCTCAATAATAGATTTGATGGGCGCAAAGCCAGTGCCAGCAGCAACAAAAATAATGGGCCTCTTGGAGTCTTCTCTCAAGAAAAAACTACCAAGAGGACCTTCAAAGCGCAGGATATCTTTTTCTTTTAGCGCTGGATCTTTAGCGCCAAAGACGTAATCTGTAAAAAGACCCCCTAGTAAATGACGAATGTGCAACTCTAATGGACCCTCCTGATCTGGTGCATTGGCAATCGAATAAGCGCGGCGCTGGCCATCTTTTAAAAGAAATTCTACATACTGACCAGCCAAAAACTGAAAACGTTCTGCGGCCGGTAGCTGGAGCTTCAAAATAGCCACATCACTACTTGGCTTAATAATCGCATTGACGCGGCAGGGTACCTTACGAATAGCAATATCGCTACTCCCCTGTACTTCGCGGGCTTCGATGACCAAGTCTGATTGTGGATAGGCGCAGCAAAATAAAGTAGCTCCCGCCGTTTCTTCGGCTCGACTTAGTGCACTTTCGCTATGCTCGCCATGGGTCACCTTACCCTCAAGAATCTTTCCTTTGCAGGATCCGCAAGCCCCATTCTTGCATCCATAGGGTAAATTAATCCCCTGATGCAGTGCTGCCTCTAAAAGAGTTTCATCTGCTCCGACAGTAAATTGCTTGCCGCTCGATTTCAGTCTTACTTGGTAAGGCACTCTCATTCCTTTCAATAAATCGTTACGATGTGATCTATGCACTCTTTTGGTAAACCTCGAATCTTAATTATTGGCTGCGGCGATATTGGTCGGCGCGTAGCTATGCAACTTTCACGAAATTATCGGGTTTTTGCCTTAACTTCCCAAATACGCCGCTTTCAAGAACTAAGGGCAGTTGGCGCGATTCCTATTTTGGGGGATCTGGATAAGCCCGATAGCTTGTGGCGCTTGAGTGGTCTAGCACAGACCATAATTCACTTGGCACCACCCCAAAACACAGGTCATCGTGATTGCCGAACCCGCAACCTATTGCGAATTTTAGCCCAAGGCTCCGATACTGTCAGGCGCCTGATCTATGTAAGTACTACAGGTGTGTATGGGGACCATCGCGGTGCTGAGGTATCCGAGATCACTCCAGTAAGTCCACAAAGTGAACGCGCAAAGCGCCGTGTCGACGCGGAAAAGGTATTGCGTTTATGGGCTCCTGCTCATGGTGTTGCCTTAACGATTCTTCGTGTTCCTGGGATCTATGCACGTGATCGACTGCCGTTAGAGCGCATCCAGATGGGGATTCCTGCCTTACTTACAGCTGAGGATGGGTACTCCAATCATATTCATAGCGATGATTTGGCGCGGCTGGTCTGTGCGACGGTCTATTATGGAAAACCTCAGCGGATCATTAATGCCTGTGATGGCGGGAAAACCAAAATGGGGGATTATTTTGATGAAGTTGCGGATGCTTTTGAATTAGCGCGCCCACCCCGTTTGTCTGGAGCAGATATACAAAAAATTGTAAGTCCCATGGTGTGGTCTTTTATGCGGGAGTCTCGGCGGGTCACCAACACAAGACTATCGGAGCTGAAAACGCCACTACGCTATCCCAGCGTAGCGCATTTTCTGAAAACTATTTCCAAGAATCCTTAAGACCAACTGCGCGATTGAAGACGGGCTTGCCTGGTTGGGAGTCTATTTGATCGGCAACAAAGTACCCATGGCGTTCAAATTGAAAACGGTCTTCTGCCAGAGCATCTTTCATGCAAGGCTCTAAATAAGCGGTAATGGTTTCTTTAGAATGGGGGTTAATAGCATTCAGGAAATTTTTATCACCGCTATCTGGATGGGGATCATTGAACAGGTGATCATAGAGTCGCACCTCTGCGGGAATAGCATCTGCTGCGCTTACCCAATGAATGTTTCCCTTGACCTTGTAATTATTCGAGCCAGACGTGCCGCTCTTACTATCAGGGAAGTAAGAGGCATTAATTTGAACTACCGTGCCATCTGCATCCACTTCAAAGCCAGTGCATTCAATTACAAAACCATGGCGTAATCGGACTCGTCCACCAGCTTGATCACCAATTGGAGGATACAGCCTAAAGAACCCTTTGGCAGGCTCCTTCATAAAGTCATCCACTTCAATCCATAGCTCTCGGGTGAAACGAAACTCACGGTTACCTAACTCTGGATGATGGGGGTGACGCGGGGCTGAACAAGGTTCGCTAACTGTCGGATCGAAGTTATCAATTACAAGTTTTAGAGGTTTTAGAACTGCTGTAGCACGTGGTGCTCTCGCCTCAAGATCGTCGCGGAGAGCTTGTTCTAGAGTGCTCATATCAATCCAACTCTCTGCTTTAGAAACGCCAATGCGTTCGCAGAAAAGACGAATACTTTCAGGTGTATATCCTCTGCGACGTATGCCCACTATAGTTGGCATACGAGGATCATCCCATCCAGAAACCTGTTTCTCTTCCACCAATTGCAATAGCTTGCGTTTGCTGGTGAGGGTGTAAGTCAGGTTGAGGCGCGCGAATTCGTATTGATGAGGTAAGGGGTCTTTAAAGGCGCCAAGCTCTTTTAATGAGCTGACAATCCAGTCATATAAAGGACGATTGTTTTCAAACTCCAGCGTGCAGATAGAGTGAGAAACATTTTCTAGTGCATCTGAAATACAGTGGGTAAAATCATACAAAGGATAAATACACCACTTACTACCAGTACGGTGGTGATCGGTATGGCGAATGCGATAGACAACTGGATCACGCATCACAATATTGGGATGCGCCATATCAATCTTCAGTCGTAGAACATGTTTGCCATCTAGATATTTTCCATCACGCATCTCACGAAATAACATTAGGTTATCTTCCGCAGAGCGATCGCGGTAGGGGCTATTTTTACCAGCTTGGCCAAAGTTTCCGCGATTCGAATGAATCTCTTCTGCACTTTGACTATCAATATATGCTTTGCCACTCTGAATCAGGGTTTCAGCGAATGCATAAATCTGGTCAAAGTAGTCGCTAGCGTGGTAAAGATTCTCACCCCAATCGAAACCTAACCACTTAACCGCATCCAAAATACTGTTGGCATATTCCACATCCTCCTTGACTGGATTGGTATCGTCTAAGCGCATATTGCAACGGGCGCCACCAGCTTGCTTGTTATAGTCGGCGGCTAGGCCAAAATTGAGACAAATACTTTTGGCATGGCCGATGTGCAGATACCCATTAGGCTCAGGTGGAAAGCGGGTAATGATAGAGGGAATGGCTTGGCCGCTTGTATTGGTGCGGTGTTGAAAAGGGGTGCTCGCTAAGTCATGATCAATGATCTGACGTAAAAAGTTGGAGGGCTCAGCAACTACGCTAGCGGGATTTTTGGATGGCTTGCTGTCTTGGTGCATAAGTACATTGTAGAGAAAAGCATGACCCGCAAAGAAAAAGCCCGCAAACTGCTGCGGGCCTATTTCTAAAAAGCTAGGTAGGGTTACTCTTCTACGAATGCTTCTTCACGGGTTTTCTTAACAGCTGGTAAGGCTACGACAACGACCAACAGGGCTGCTGCAATGAGTAAGCCTAGGGATAATGGACGAGTGACAAATGTGCTGAAATCGCCGCGAGATAAAAGTAAGGCGCGACGGAAGTTTTCCTCCATCATCGGCCCTAAAATGAACCCCAAAAGCAAAGGGGGCGGTTCGCAGCCCAGCTTATTAAAGAGATAACCAACAATTCCAAAGGCGGCAGTTACATAAACATCAAAAACCGTGTTGTTGACTGTATACACACCGATACAGCAGAAAACCAAGATAGCGGGATACATATAACGGTATGGAATTTTGAGTAACTGCACCCACATACCAATTAAGGGCAGATTGAGAATAATCAGCATCATATTGCCGATCCACATGGATGCAATCAAACCCCAAAATAAGGCTGGATTGCTGGTCATTACCTGTGGACCAGGTTGAATATTATGAATAGTCATGGCGCCCACCATCAAAGCCATGACAGCGTTTGGTGGAATGCCCAACGTAAGTAGGGGAATAAATGAAGTTTGTGCTGCAGCGTTATTGGCTGATTCTGGACCTGCTACACCCTCAATCGCACCTTTACCAAACTCATGGCTGTACTTAGATGATTTTTTTTCAACAGAATAAGCGCCAAAAGAGGCTAAGGCAGCACCACCACCTGGGAGAATACCCAAAATCGAACCTATCGCTGTTCCACGCAAGATCGAGGGAATCATCCGCTTGATGTCTTGTTTGGTTGGGATCATAGTGGTGACTTTATTCAAGAAACCCTCATCCTCCCCTTTTTTCTCTAGGTTAGTCATGATCTCGGCGAAGCCGAAAACACCCATTGCCACAGCCACGAAGCCGATGCCGTCACTCAGCTCAGGAATGTCAAAGGCATAACGCGATACCCCAGAGTTCACATCGGTACCGATCAGCCCCATTAAAAGACCTAAAACAATCATGCCAATGGCTTTAATGAGGGAGCCAGAGGCTAGAACTACCGCACCAATTAAACCTAGAACCATGAGTGAGAAATACTCAGCAGGCCCAAATTTAAAAGCTAGCTGAGAAAGGGGGGCGGCAAAAGCGGCCAATACAAGGGTGGCTACGCAACCCGCAAAAAACGAGCCCATGCCAGCGGTAAACAGGGCAACACCTGCCCTCCCTTGCCTAGCCATTTGATAGCCATCAATTGCCGTGACCACCGACGACGTTTCCCCTGGAATGTTCAACAAAATTGCTGTGGTTGAGCCACCGTATTGAGATCCATAATAAATGCCAGCAAGCATGATGAGTGCGGCTGTGGGGGGTAACGCATAGGTCGCTGGTAAAAGCATTGCAATAGTCGCAATAGGGCCAAGACCGGGCAGTACACCAATCAATGTGCCTAAGATGCAACCAATAAAGCAATAAAGGAGATTTTGAAGAGTAAACGCTGTGTCAAATCCGAGCGCTAGGTTGCTAAATAAATCCATTTTTAGTGTCTCGGTTCGTTATTGTATGAAGAAGGGTAGCAAAGGAAATTGCAGCTTAAGACCTAGAACAAAGACTAAATAGGTTGAGACTGCAAGGATGGTCGCGTTAACCAAAGTCCCCCTCCAACTGAATTCATGACTTGCGCTGGCTGACATGAAGACTAAAACAATGATTGCAACTGCAAATCCCATAATAGGAAGAAGCACTCCGTAAAGGACTACTGAACCAGTAATCAAGCCGATTATCTTCCAGTTGAATGGAGGAATAGATTCGATAGGGGCTGTTGCCTTGAGGGACTTAACAAGAACCAATAAGCCCAGCAGGGTCATAAGGATGCCTAGGTAAAATGGAAAGTACCCTGGACCCATTTTAGCGGGGGTGCCCATTGGATATTGACGGGCTAAGATAGTGAAAAACAGCCCTATAACCATGTACATGATCCCAGCACCAAAATCTCTTCGATTGCGGATATTCAAGTTGCGCTCCTTATTTATCGACATCAGTGCCGATTTTTATTTATTAATCTCCCGTGATTGTATGACAGGAGAAAGCCTGCATCGCTAGGGTTTGCCCTTGATTTGTGCCAATGCGATAATTACCAGCATGAAAGTCTCCCAAATTCGCCAGGCATATCTTGATTTCTTTGCTGCTAAAGGCCACCAAATTGTCCCCTCCAGCCCAGTAGTTCCTGGAGATGACCCCACATTACTGTTTACAAATGCGGGGATGAATCAGTTTAAGGATGTATTTCTTGGTTTTGATAAGCGCCCCTACCACCGCGCTACAACTGCGCAAAAATGTATTCGCGCAGGCGGTAAGCATAATGACTTGGATAATGTAGGCTACACAGCGCGCCACCATACTTTTTTTGAAATGCTAGGCAATTTCTCTTTTGGGGATTACTTTAAAAAAGATGCTATTCAATTTGCTTGGGATTTATTGACGCAGGTTTTTGAGTTGCCAAAAGAAAAGCTGTTAGTCACGGTTTACGCTGAAGATGACGAGGCGTATGAAATTTGGAATAAGCAAATCGGCATTCCTGCTGAGCGGATTATTCGTATTGGCGATAACAAAGGTGCAAGGTACGCCTCTGATAATTTTTGGATGATGGGCGATACAGGCCCATGTGGCCCCTGTACCGAAATCTTTTTTGACCATGGTGACCATATTCCTGGGGGGCCTCCAGGTAGCCCTGATGAAGATGGTGATCGCTTTATTGAAATTTGGAATAACGTCTTTATGCAATTTAACCGCGATGAAGCGGGCAATATGCATCCTTTACCAAAGCCAAGTGTCGATACCGGCATGGGCTTAGAGCGGATTGCTGCGGTGTTGCAACATGTTCACTCTAATTATGAAATCGATCTTTTTGTTAGTCTACTCAAAGCGTCTAAAGACGCGGTTGATGCTGCTGGCGGTGAGAATTGCGATCTAGCGAGCCCTTCTTTAAAGGTCATTGCTGATCATATCCGCGCCTGCAGTTTTATTGTTGTCGATGGAGTGATTCCCGGAAATGCAGGTCGTGGTTATGTCCTTCGACGCATTGCACGTCGCGCGATACGCCATGGCTATAAATTAGGAGCGCGCAAACCCTTCTTCTATCAGCTGGTTCCTGCTCTAGTAAAAGAGATGGGCGATGCCTACCCAGAATTGCGCGCAGCCCAAGATAAGGTTAGTGAAGTTCTCAAGCAAGAGGAAGAGCGCTTCTTTCAAACAATTGCTAATGGTATGGAAATTTTGGAGAATGCCTTAGCTGAGGGCATTAAAACAGTTGATGGTGAAACTGCTTTCCGCCTGCACGATACCTTTGGTTTTCCTTTGGATTTAACGGCGGACGTTTGCCGAGAGCGTCATGTCACTGTAGATGCTGAGGGCTTTGAAGTGGCCATGCAGAAGCAGCGTGATCAAGCAAGGGCAGCTGGTAAGTTTAAAGTGGCTCAAGGTTTGGAATATTCAGGTGAGCCTACTCAATTTTATGGTTATGACACCCTAAATTATGAGGGTTCCAAGGTGACTGCACTGTACCTTGACGGTACAGCAGTGCAGTCGGTCAAGGCGGGAGACGTTGTCGTAGTGGTGCTTGATAGCACCCCTTTTTATGCCGAATCTGGCGGGCAGGTAGGCGATAAAGGCGAGTTGCGAAATGAAGTTAGCCACTTTAACGTTGAAGACACATTCAGAATTCAGGCCAATGTTTTTGGCCATCAAGGCGAACTTCTTGAGGGCGAAATAAAAGTAGGTGACTTACTCAACACCATCGTTGATGTGCAAGAAAGAACAGACGTTATGCGCAACCACAGCGCCACTCACATTTTGCATAAAGCATTGCGTGAAGTACTGGGTGATCACGTGCAACAAAAAGGCTCGTTGGTTGATGCTAGCAAAACCCGTTTTGATTTTACGCATCAATCCCCAATTACGGCCGCACAAATTCGTCGCATTGAAGACATTGTTAATGCTGAGATTTTAAGTAACACCCCCACCTCTGGAAAGGTGATGTCCTTAGAAGACGCTCAAAAGACGGGGGCGATGATGCTCTTTGGCGAGAAGTATGGTGATCAAGTTCGCGTTCTTGAAATCGGTAGCTCTAAGGAATTATGCGGAGGCACCCACGTTGCGCGTACTGGCGATATCGGTAGTCTAAAGATTGTCTCTGAGAGCGGGGTGGCAGCAGGCATTCGCCGTGTGGAGGCCGTAACTGGCCGGAATGCGATTCACTTTTTACAAAGTTTGGAAGATAAAGTTAACGAGGCGTCGGCTATATTAAAAACGCATTCTGGTGACTTAGTAAGTCGTGTGATACAGCTTCAAGAAAGCCTGCGTCAGGCAGAACGTGAGTTAGATAAAGCCAACTCCAAGTTAGCAGCAAGCCAAGGCGATGAGTTAGCTACCCAAGCGATCGATGTCAATGGTATTAAAGTATTGGCCGTCCGCTTAGACGGCGCTGACGCTCAGGTACTACGTGAGACTATGGATGCCCTTAAGGCTAAACTGAAAACTGCCGCAATTGTTTTGGCATCGGTTCAGGGTGATAAGGTTAGTTTGATTGCGGGCGTTACTGCAGACACTATTGGCAAAGTTAAGGCAGGTGATCTGGTTAACTTTGTTGCCCAGCAGGTAGGCGGTAAGGGGGGCGGTAAACCAGAGATGGCTATGGCTGGAGGAACAGATCCAAGCAAGCTCAGCGCAGCATTGAATGGTGTTAAAGACTGGGTGGCCTCCAAATGAGCGAAGCTATTAAATTTAATATAGAAGTGGATGCAATTGGTATGAATTGTCCGCTTCCTATCTTGCGCACCAAAAAAGCGTTAGCTACCATGCAATCAGGTGAAGTGTTAAAGGTGAAGGCAACGGATGCTGGAGCTGCTCATGACTTTCCTGCATTTGCAAAACAAACCGGGAATGAATTACTCTTTAGCGGTACTGAGGGTAATGTACTGGTTTTTTTTCTAAAAAGAAGATAAGGCCTTAAACAAGGCCTTATCTTTTTCAATGGTTAGGGTTAGGCCTTCCCCCCGCAGTCTTTATTTAAGATAAACCCGACTCTTTAAATAGTCTGCAAATTCACTGCTCACCTCTGGATGGCGTAAGGCAAACTCTACTGAGGCCTTGAGGTATCCCAGCTTACTGCCGCAGTCATATCGCACGCCATCGTATTCGTAGGCAAATACAGGTTCTTCCTCGAGCATTGAGGCAATAGCATCGGTTAATTGAATTTCCCCGCCAGCGCCAGGCTTCAGATTGCGTATATGCTTGAAAATATTGGAAGAGAGGACGTAACGGCCAACTACCGCTAAATTAGACGGAGCATCTTTGGGTTGTGGTTTTTCAACAATGCCATTGAGGCGATAAATGCCTTTGCTAACTTCAGAGCCAGCAATAATTCCATAAGAGCTGCTTTTAGATGGATCAATTTTTTCTACTGCTAGGACGGACCCATTCTGCTGGTCAAATACTTTGAGCATTTGTTTTAGTACGGGGGGCTGACCATCAAGCAAGTCGTCCGCCAAGATGATGGCAAATGGCTCATCACGGACTAATTTTTCCGCACACAATACCGCATGACCTAAGCCCAAGGCCTCTGGCTGACGTACATATACACAATCTACATGGCTGGGCTTAACGCTCCGAACAATTTCTAGCAAGGCGGTTTTATTTTTAGCTTCGAGTTCAGCCTCTAGTTCGTATGCCTTATCAAAATGGTCTTCGATGGCGCGTTTGCTACGACCGGTCACAAAAATCATTTCGGTAATGCCAGCAGCAATTGCTTCTTCAACCGCATATTGAATCAGAGGCTTATCCACTACGTTCAGCATCTCCTTGGGGCTAGCTTTGGTAGCCGGCAAGAAGCGAGTTCCTAAACCTGCAACAGGGAACACTGCTTTAGTGATTGTTTTAGTCCTCAAAGGCATTTTGCATCCATTCATTTTGACTGCTACTGTTTTATTTCAATCGCTCTAATTGTGCAACAAGCTTCTCATGGTTTTGCTCAAAGCCTATTAGGCGTTGTTTTTCTTGTACAACAACCTCTGCTGGTGCGCGAGCTACAAAGCTTTCATTCCCAAGCTTACTGCGAGCCTTGGCAATCTCATTTGCTAGCCGTTCAACTTCCTTATTTAGTCGCATCCTCTCAGCCACTACATCCACTTCAATTTTTAATAGCAGTTTGATGTTGCCAACCAATGCCATTGGTGCATCAGGAGCCTCTCTTTCTAGAGCTGATTCATCATCATAAATTTTCACCTCAGATAACTTGGCTAGTGCCGTTAAGTAGGGGCTTGCCTCTTTTAAGAAGTCAGCAGGCCCGCTAATCCATAAAGGTACTTTTAGCGCAGGGGATACTTGCATCTCACCACGAAGATTACGACAGGCATCGACAATGGCCTTGATTTGAGCAACCCAGGCCTCACTCTTTTCATCGATTTTTTCTAACTGGGCAATGGGATAGGCCTGCAAAGCAATCGTTTGCTTTTCCTGTTCTGCCAATACTTTTCCTGTCATTGGACCTACAGTCTGCCAAAGGGTTTCAGTGATAAATGGAATAATCGGATGAGCCATGCGCAAGATTGTTTCAAGCACGCGCAATAGCGTTCGACGGGTAGCACGTTGCTGTGCTGGAGTGCCAGTTTGTAATTGTACTTTTGCTAACTCCAAATACCAATCACAATACTCGTCCCAAACAAATTGATAAATACTCGTCGCGATATTGTCAAAGCGGTAATTTTCAAAAGCCTTAGCGACATCAGATTCCGTTTTTTGCAGAATTGACACAATCCATTTATCTGCTGGTGAAAAATCTAAATAGCCATCAGGACCACACTGGTCATCACAGGGTGAAAAACCATTGTCATCGGCATTGCCTGGGCAGTTCATTAAAACAAAACGAGTTGCATTCCAGAGCTTGTTGCAGAAGTTTCGATAACCTTCGCAACGCTTCTGATCAAAGTTAATATTGCGTCCTAATGAGGCAAGAGATGCAAAGGTAAATCGTAGGGCATCTGTACCAAAAGCGGGAATACCTTCAGGAAATTCTTTTTTGGTTTTTTTGTTAATGCTCTCAGCTTGTTTGGGATTCATTAATCCAGCAGTTCTTTTGCCAACTAAATCCTCTAGCTGAATTCCATCAATCAAGTCAATAGGGTCCAGAGTATTGCCTTTGGACTTACTCATCTTCTGACCCTCGGAATCACGCACTAAGCCATGTACATAGACCGTGTGAAAAGGTACCTTACCTGTAAAGTGACAAGTCATCATTACCATCCGCGCTACCCAGAAGAAGATAATGTCAAAGCCAGTCACCAGTACTGATGAAGGTAAGAAGTGATTGAGAGCGGGTGTTTCTTCTGGCCAGCCTAATGAGCTAAAGGGAACTAGCGCAGAACTAAACCATGTATCCAATACATCTGGGTCGCGATTGAGTTGGCCGCTATAGCCTGCGGCAATTGCTTTCACTTTCGCATCTGCTTCAGAGCGAGCAACAAAAATCTGATTATTATCCCCATACCATGCCGGGATTTGATGGCCCCACCAGAGTTGACGTGAGATACACCAATCTTGAATATTTTCTAGCCACTGGGTATAGGTGCTAATCCAATTTTCCGGCACAAGTTTAATATCACCTTTAATTACTGCATCTAGCGCGGCGCCAGCAATTGATGAGCCTGGTTGATATCGGTTATCTGGACTTGGTTTAGATACCGCTACAAACCATTGGTCAGTTAGCATAGGTTCAATAATGGTTTGAGTGCGATCGCCGCGAGGAACCATCAGTTTGTGGGGTTGTACTTTTTCTAGCAGGCCTGCAGATTCCAAATCGGCAACCACTTGTTTGCGAGCTACAAAACGTTCTAGACCTTGATAGATGGCAGGGGCATTCTCATTTATTTTGGCATCTAAAGTGAGGACATTAATTAGTGGTAACTGATGTCGTTGTCCCACTGCATAGTCATTAAAATCATGCGCGGGTGTTACTTTAACTACACCAGTACCAAAGGCTACATCGACATAATCATCAGCAATAATGGGGATATCACGATTACATAGTGGCAGTTGAACTGATTTGCCAATGAGATGTTTATATCGCTCGTCTTCTGGGTTAACCATGACAGCTACGTCACCGAGCAAGGTTTCTGGGCGAGTGGTAGCTACTGTAAGGTGGCCAGAGCCATCGGTCAATGGGTAGCGGATGTGCCACATTGATCCATCTTCCTCTTCGCTGACTACTTCTAAGTCAGAAACAGCGGTGCCTAAAACAGGATCCCAGTTGACCAAACGCTTACCGCGATAAATTAATCCTTGCTCATGCAGGCGAACAAAGACTTCGACAACGGCTTTGGACATTTTGGTGTCCATAGTGAAATATTCTTTACCCCAATCAATCGAGGCACCTAGACGGCGAATTTGGCGAGTAATAGTGGAGCCAGAGGCCTCCTTCCATTCCCATACCTTTTCTAAGAATTTTTCACGACCTAAGTCATGACGAGAAATTTTTTGCGCATCAAGCTGTCGCTCTACAACGATTTGCGTCGCTATACCAGCATGGTCGGTACCAGGAACCCAAAGCGTATTTTTTCCTGACATCCGAGCGTGTCGAACCAAGCCATCCATGATGGTCTGGTTAAAGGCATGACCCATATGGAGGGTGCCCGTGACATTGGGGGGAGGCAACTGAATGGAGAAGTCAGCTTTCCCATCATCCATGTTGGCATCGGCAATGCCGCGACGTTCCCATTCTGGCCCCCAATAAGCTTCAATTGGAGCGGGTTCGTAAGATTTAGCGAGATTATCCGCGGGGGTGGTGTTCCCTGCAGGGCTTGTCGCTGGTGAATTGGGGGTGTTCGAAACATTTTGCATAAGAGGCAAATTATAATTGGGGCGATGTACTCAGACTTGCTTGCCAACCTCAACCCCGAACAACGCGAGGCAGTAACGCTCCCGCCCGTAAATCAAAATGGTCAAGCTCAGTCAGCTTTGATCCTAGCGGGGGCTGGTAGCGGCAAGACACGGGTCTTGACTACTCGTATAGCCTGGTTGATTCAAACCGGCCAGGTGTCTCCTATTGGCGTCCTAGCGGTAACCTTCACCAATAAGGCGGCTAAGGAGATGATGGTGCGCCTAAGTGCGATGTTGCCCATTAACACTCGGGGAATGTGGATTGGCACCTTTCATGGCCTGTGTAACCGTTTATTGCGTGCCCACCATAAAGAGGCTGGTTTGCCATCTACTTTCCAGATTTTGGATACTCAGGATCAGCTTTCTGCCATTAAACGTCTTTTAAAGGGCTTGAAAGTCGATGACGAGAAATACCCCCCCAAACAATTGCAGTATTTCATTGCCCATGCGAAAGAGCGCGGGCAGCGTGCTCGCGAGTTGTCTGTAGGCGATGACTTTCAGGCCAAAATGGCGCAACTTTACGAAGCCTATGATGCTCAATGCCAGCGCGAGGGGGTTGTAGACTTTGCTGAACTTTTACTACGTAGCTATGAGTTACTCAAGCATAACGACTCAATTCGAATCCACTACCAAGAGCGTTTTCGTCATATCCTGATTGACGAGTTTCAAGATACCAATGCATTGCAATATGCATGGCTTAAATTGCTCTCTGGCCACGATGGTAGCCAAGCCAATGTTAGCGGTGCAGGTAGTAGTGCTGTTTTTGCAGTGGGCGATGACGATCAAAGTATTTATGCGTTTCGAGGTGCAGATGTCGAGAATATGCGTCTTTACGAAAAACAGTTTCAGCCAATGATGGTGAAACTAGAGCAGAACTATCGCTCGCACGGCCATATTTTGGATACGGCCAATCAACTCATTGCCAATAATTCTGATCGTTTAGGAAAAAACCTGCGCACCGATGCAGGCCATGGTGAGCTTGTGCGAATTTATGACGCCCCTAGTGATCATGCGGAAGCGGCTTGGCTGGTTGATGAAATTAAGGCGCTGGTTAATAGTGGCATCAAGCGAACCGAAATTGCCTTGCTCTATAGAAGTAATGCTCAGTCTCGTATTATCGAGCATGCCTTATTTTCTGCTGGTATTCCATATCGGGTCTATGGTGGATTACGATTCTTTGAGCGCGCTGAAATCAAGCATGCGTTGGCTTATTTAAGGCTCTTAGAAAATCCGAATGACGACACCTCTTTTTCACGGGTTGTGAACTTTCCAACGCGTGGTATTGGCGCAAGATCAATTGAGGCCGTTCAAGATGCGGCTAGATTGCAACAATGTTCACTCTACTTGGCCTCATCTTCGCTGGATGGTAAAGCTGGTGCAGCCTTAGGCGGCTTTGTGCGACTAGTGGATCACATGCGTGAAGCTACTCGTCACAATACCTTGCCTGAAACAGTGGAGTTTGTGATTCAGCACAGCGGCTTGATTCAGCACTACCTATCTGAGCGCGAAGGACAGGATCGCGTAGAAAATTTACAAGAGTTAACCAATGCGGCAACTGCATTTATTGCTGAAGAAGGTTTTTCTCAAGATGCTACCGCTGCGATGTTGCCTGGTGAAAATGCTCCTGGGGTAGCGGAGGTATCACCGTTGGCTGCATTTTTGTCGCATGCTTCATTGGAGGCTGGTGATAACCAAGCTCAAGCTGGCCAAGATGCTGTGCAGCTGATGACAGTGCACTCTGCAAAAGGATTGGAATTTACCTCAGTGTTTATTACTGGCCTTGAGGAGGGTTTATTTCCCCATGAGAACAGTGTTAATGAGCTCAATGGTTTAGAGGAAGAGCGTCGTTTAATGTACGTGGCAATTACGCGTGCCAAAGAGCGTTTATACCTCTCTCACACCCAGTCACGCATGCTGCACGGTCAAGTGAGATACAACATGCCTTCGCGTTTTCTTGAAGAGCTACCTTCTGATTCATTAAAATGGCTAACTCCAAAGGCGAAAGATGCCCGTTGGGGTGCTGGCAGCAATGGCCGCAGCTCTGGATCTACCTGGCAAGACGGCTACACCCGTCAACGCGATTCTGAGTCGAATGATTTTTTTGACTCTGGTAGTGAGCGTCAACAGCCAGCCAAGCAGCTTGGGCGCGTTGGATCGGCGTCAACAACCGTCAGGCGGATGGCTTCACCTCCACGTGGAAATTACCCGTTTGCTATCGGACAAAATGTATTTCATACGAAGTTTGGTGAGGGACGCGTTACCGGGCTGGAGGGTAATGATGCAGATGCTCGAGCGCAGGTAAGTTTCAAGCGGCATGGTGTTAAGTGGCTGCAATTGAGCATTGCAAAACTGACTGCAATTGACTAAGCCAGCAGAGTTGCCGATTCTTTCTCCGCAAAGCATGCCTTCCAAGTAGCAAAAAAGGAGCAGTGCATTACTGTTAGTCCTGCCATTGATAAAGGTGCAATGAAGTAAGAGGCCGCCTGACTTAAATCAACCGCATCAAAACTCATGCCAACTATCAATGGAATCGCAATGAGGATAACCCCCCAAATGACAAGATAAATAAAGAATGCGCCGCGATTGGTCCAGCAGGCCACAAAACTGGAAAACAGCGCCTGTGGAACAGACATATTTTCCCACGCAACAAGAATGGGTGAGAACCACATTAACATGGCTATCGGGATGTAAAGCAAGCCCCCAAAAATTAAAATCAAATAAATCTGACGAATGGCTTCCGGACTAATGGGTTTATCGCTTGTCATTATTGGAATCAGTAATTCAAAATCGACGAGCATGCTTAAGATGAAGCTAAGGAAAAGTATTAGGGTGGTATAGATTAAGCCCAGTTGCAAAATACGGTTTCTTATTAATGGAGATGCTTTTAGGGCCGATAGATAAACCATCGGGCGGATACGTTCCTTTTGGATGGCTTGACGACAAGCAGTCATAAATCCTACCGAAAGAGTGGGTGTGATCAGCAAGACCGCGAACACGCCAACGACTGGAACTAATACTGCTAGCTGAGCAGCAAAGACGTACATAAATACCAGCATCAAAAAGCCGAGAGGATTTTGTTTGAATAACCAAATGCCTTGACGAATCCAGGCATAGCCTTCTTTTGGGGTAACAACGTTAAGTTTCATTTAGCTTTGCGACTTAAAAGAATCTGCTCGAAATGAGCGGGGTCATGAGGTGAAAGCATTTGTGCGTCACGTGGCAAGTAAAAATCCCATAAACGAGAAACCCAAAAACGAAGTGCTGCAGCGCGCAACATCAGTGGCCAACTTCTTTGCTCATTTTCCGTAAGGGGGCGAATTGATTGATAGGCAGTCATTAGAGCATCAAGGCGTGCTGGGTTTAAATCTTTTTTATTGTCTGCCAGACACCAATCATTTGCGGTCACTGCCAAGTCAAATAGCCACTTGTCAGTACCTGCAAAATAAAAATCAAAGAAACCACCCAGTCGATCTTTTGACGTATCGCCATCATTACCAGAATCAAACAACACATTATCTCTAAAGAGGTCGCAATGGCTTGCTCCTTGAGGCAGTGAAGAATATTCACTTGATGCAAAGAATTGCTCTTGATCGGCCAATTCGCTAGTCAGTAACCCTCTTTGAGCATCACCTAGGTATGACAGAACCCGAGGAATAGTCTCTTGCCACCAAGATAAACTTCTAAGATTGGTTTGGGTTTTAGAAAAATCAGCGCCAGCCAAATGCATCTTTGCTAGCATTTCTCCAACCATTGCACAATGATTTACCTCGGGCATCAGACGGGAAACGCCTGGTAATTTAGTCACAATAGCCGCCGGCTTACCTTTAAGGAAAAATAGAATCTCCCCACGTTTATTAGCAACAGGCATTGGGACTGGAATGCCTTTATTAGCCAAATGCCGCATCAGCTCCAAATAGTAAGGGAGTTGTTCGGCCGACAGGCGTTCAAAGATCGTCAGGACAAATTCTTGCTTTTTTTCATTTAGAGTTGTGTCTAGAAAAAAATTAGAATTTTCAATGCCGCCATGAATGCCGCGCACATCAGTTGCCTTGCCGATATTGAAATCTATTGCGATCCAGTCGGAGATTTCACTAAGTTCGATTGGGGTAAATACAGCCATTACTTAAAATGGAATACTGATGCTGGGAACACTTATGAGGTCGGTATCCTTGGCTGGTCCGGGCATCACAGTGGTGGGTGGTGCCATTTCATAGGATGTATAGCGAGTTTTTACATCGACCTGAGTTGGGGAGTTGGCATCTTTATATTCTGTAATTTCAGTGCCGGTAGCTTCTTTATGCTGAAAGCTTGGTTTACGGCCTTCGGGTGCATTTGTGACGTCTGAGGCGCTCACGGCCGGAGCTAGGGGCTGGTTATTGATCCGATGAAGTTCGGCCGGGCTCAGGGCCTCGCTCAGGGCCTCGCTACTGCTCTGAGCTTGGACAGAGCCCATGCCAAAAGCACCAAAAGCCGATAAAAAACCCATTAGAACAAGGGTGTGGCTCAGGGAGGAGCCAAATAAGTTAGTTAGAGTATGCATCATTTATCACCTTTTTAGACCCACTTAGACCAATTATAAAAACGAGTCTAGCAGGGAGTTAGCAACTAGATTGTACGATTGCGGTATGACTAAACATACACTCTTGTTGATAGACGGCTCAAGCTACCTCTATCGCGCCTTTCATGCCATGCCAGACCTGAGAAATGAGGCTGGCGATCCCACAGGTGCCATTTATGGAATGGTGAATATGATGCGCCGCGCTCGATCTGAGATCAAGGCTGACCACATTGCCTGCATTTTTGACGCCAAAGGAAAGACTTTTCGAGATGAAATGTACCCAGAATACAAGGCGCATCGTTCCCCTATGCCCGAAGATTTGGTCAAACAGATTGAGCCAATACATGCCTTAGTGAAGGCTTTGGGTTGGCCAGTTTTAATGGTTTCAGGGGTAGAGGCAGATGATGTGATCGCCACCTTGGCCTGTCAGGCCAGTCAAGCTGGATGGGAAACCATCATTTCCACCGGGGATAAAGATTTGGCGCAGCTGGTCAATTCCTCTGTCACTTTGATTAATACGATGACTAACGAGAGGCTGGATACCGCTGGTGTGATTGAAAAGTTTGGCGTACCACCTGAGCGCATCGTTGATTATTTGTCTATTGTTGGTGACGCTGTTGATAACGTCCCTGGAGTGCCAAAGGCGGGGCCGAAGACGGCTAATAAATGGCTGGCCGAATTTGGTGATTTAGATAACTTGATGGCCAATGCAGATCAAGTGAAGGGGGTTGTTGGAGAAAATTTGCGTAACAGTTTGGACTGGTTACCTCAAGCCCGTCAATTGATCACTGTAAAAACCGATTGTGATTTGGGCCCTTATCTTCCTGGCCTAGATGACTTACGAGAACAGCCTGAAGATGCACCACTTTTGAGAGAATTATTTGAGCGTTATGCATTTAAAACTTGGTTGCGTGATGTAGAAAAGCGTCTTAGCGATTCCGCTATCAAGGCCTCAGAAGACGATCATATCGGCGGTGGCTTTGATTTAGCTGGTAGCCCACTGCCAGTAGCTACTTATAGTGCTAACCACGCTTCCTTAGACAAGGTGCCGCGCATGATTGCTGCGGCACCAACCAAAGCCTTATCTTCAAATACATCAGAATTGCATGGTGCAATCGCGCGCAATTATGAATGTGTAGTGGATGCAGCCGCTTTAGATAGGTGGTTGAACAAAATTAATGACGCAGTGCTGACTGCGGTTGATACTGAAACTACTGGTTTGGATGCCCTGGCAGCTGAGCTAGTGGGGATATCTCTTTGCGTCACTTCTGGTGAAGCATGCTATATCCCAGTAGCACATCGCAACGGAGAAACCCAGTTGAGTAGAGATTTTGTATTGTCTCGCATAAGACCTTGGTTAGAAAGTACAGCGCACTCTAAGGTCGGTCAAAATTTAAAGTACGACGCCCACATCTTCAAAAATTATGGCATTACTTTGGGAGGCATTGAGTTTGATACGATGCTCGAATCATACGTTCTTGAGTCTCATCTTCCTCACAATATGGATAGCTTGGCTGAGCGCCATCTCGGCATGAAAACGATTCGCTATGAAGAAGTGTGTGGCAAAGGCGTTCATCAAATTGGCTTTGATCAAGTAGACCTTCAGATTGCTACTAACTATGCCGCTGAAGATGCAGACATTACCTTGCGTTTGCATTTGGAATTGTGGCCACAAATTGAAGTGAATCCAGGTTTACTGTATGTCTATAAGAATATTGAAATGCCAGCGATGCGCGTGCTGGGAATTATGGAGCGCAATGGAATTCGGATTGACTCTGCTTTATTGGCGAAACAAGGTCAAAAAGTTGGAAAACGACTGCTTGAATTGGAGGGGGAGATTCATAAATTAGCAGGGCAACCTTTTAATATTCAATCACCCAAACAAATTGCAGAAATTCTTTTTGGGCAGCTCGAGTTGCCTGTCATCAAAAAAACCCCATCAGGAGCTCCATCTACCGATGAAGAGGTGCTGCAAAAGTTAGCTGAAGACTACCCTTTGCCTGCGCGCATCTTGGATTATCGGAGTTTGGCTAAATTGATGTCGACTTATATTGATAAACTCCCGCGTATGGCAGACCCAAAAACAGGGCGCATCCATACGAATTTCTCCCAAGCAACTGCAGTAACAGGGCGGCTAGCGTCAAGCGACCCAAATTTGCAAAATATTCCAGTGCGCACAGAAGAGGGGCGTCGGATCCGAGAAGCATTTATTCCCGCAGATGGTTGCAAACTTTTATCGGCAGATTATTCTCAGATCGAATTAAGAATAATGGCCCACATAGCGGAAGATGAAAACTTGCTGGCCGCTTTTGCTGCGGGCAAGGATGTACACCAGGCAACTGCATCAGAGATTTTTGGAATTCCCCTCGAAGAGGTAAATTCAGAACAACGACGCTATGCCAAGGTTATTAACTTTGGTTTGATATATGGGATGAGTGCCTTTGGCTTGGCTAGTAATTTAGGGATTGAGCGTTCTGCGGCGCAAAACTATATTGCTAAATACTTTGATCGTTATCCTGGGGTGGCTCAATACATGGAACGTACTCGCCTAGAAGCCAGAGAAAATGGATATGTAGAGACCGTTTTTGGAAGGCGCTTATGGCTGCCTGAAATCAAGGGCTCCAATGGCCCACGTCGCCAGGGAGCTGAGCGTGCTGCCATTAATGCCCCCATGCAGGGAACGGCCGCTGATTTAATCAAGTTGGCCATGGTCGCAGTGGAGAATTGGCTTGAAAAAGAACAGCTAAAGACCCGCATGCTTTTGCAAGTGCATGATGAGTTGGTGTTTGATGTGCCCTTTGATGAGCTGACAATCTTGCAGGAAAGGCTCCCGGATTTGATGTGTCAAGTCACCAAATTAAAAGTACCTTTAGTGGTAAGTATTGGTATTGGCGATAATTGGGAAGAGGCCCATTAATGCGCATGAGTTTGTGGGTGTGAGCATAATCGCAATGGAGAAAATAAAGATGATTAAAAAAATAAATACAACTTCTCAGGTTATATCAACCAATAGAAGGGCTTTTATGAAAGCATCTACTATCACTGCTACTAGCATTGGTATTGGCTTGGTGTCAGCTTCTGATCCCATACTTGCCACCACTATTAAAACGGACTTTGTCGGCATTAAAGCGGGTGAGCAGATGATTCCGGTCGGTAACTTTCAGATGCCAGCCTATGTATCACGGCCTAAAAAAGTAAAAAGTGCCTTGCCCATCATCATCGTAGTCTGTGAAATATTTGGAGTTCATGAATATATTGCTGATGTGACTAGACGCTTTGCTAAGTTGGGTTACTTGGCAATTGCCCCGGAATTTTTTGCGCGTGCGGGCGATCCAAATATGTATGGCACCATTGCTGAGATTTTGACAAATATTGTGGCCAAGACTCCTGATTCACAAGTTTTAAATGATCTTCAGGCGGCCTTAGTTTGGGCTGGAAACAATGGTGGAAATCTGCAAAAAGTAGGAGTAACCGGATTTTGTTGGGGTGGCCGTATTACTTGGCTATCCGCGACACTACCCCAAGTACGCGCAGGCGTAGCTTGGTATGGACGTGTCATTGGAGAAAAGACGGAAGGCAACCCTAGCAATCCTATAGATATAGTCGATGAACTTAAAGCTCCAGTACTGGGTTTATATGGTGGATCAGACCCTGGTATTTCTTTAGAGAGTCTTAACCAAATGCGCGAGGCACTCGCACTGGCCGCACCAAAAAATCCAGCAGCTAAGGCCTGCCAGTTTGTGATTTATCCAGATGCACCACACGCCTTTCATGCGGACTATCGTGCCAGTTATCGTGAAGGTCCAGCAAAAGATGGCTGGGAAAAGTGCATTGCGTGGCTTATGAAAAACGGAGTAGCCTAATTTTTATGTCAGTACTTCAAAGCATCTTATTGGTAACGGCGCTAGCAGGAACTGCTAGCGTATTAGTTGCCGCCAGTTTTTCCTTATCCCTGTTGTCCAAAATGGTTCACAACATGGTAAGTATGTCCGTCGGTATTTTGCTAGCCACCGCTTTTCTTCATTCCTTGCCTGAGGCTTTCGCTATGGAGGGTGCTAGTCCACAGCTACTGTTTGCTACATTACTTGCGGGGATTTTAGGGTTTTTCTTGCTAGAGAAGATTTCATTATTGCGCCATAGCCATCATCACGAAAGCGATGGACATGATCATCACCATGGCCATGATGCTGAGGTCGCGGGTCGAAGCGGTTGGATGATTTTGGTTGGTGATGGAATCCACAATTTTGTAGATGGAGTTTTAATCGCAGCAGCATTTATGGCAGACCATCAAGTTGGCATCTTTACCGCAATTGCTATTATTGCCCATGAAATTCCACAAGAGATTGGCGATTTTATTGTGCTGCTCAATGCTGGTTTTTCTCGCACTCGTGCATTGCTCTATAACCTGATTTGTGGCCTATCTGCGGTGCTTGGAGGTGTATTGGCTTACTACTTTTTGGAGAGGGCCCATGTTGTGATGCCTTATTTGCTAGTAGTCGCCTCTAGTAGTTTCATTTATATTGCGGTGAGCGATCTTATTCCCCAAATGCATCGTCGTCCACATTGGGTTGAATCTTTGCGTCAGATTATCTTGATTGCGTGTGGCGTAGGGTTTGTCATTCTGCTTTCCTTTGCACACTAAAAAAGAAGTCACAATTTTTTAGAGCTCGATCGGTCTGGTTGGATCGGCACACCATTCGCTCCAGCTCCCAGCATAAAGTCGAGAACCTTTGAGTCCGGCAATTTCCATAGCTAATAAATTGTGGCAGGCCGTTACTCCGGAGCCGCATTGATGAATGACACTAGATGCTTTAAAGGGACCCAAAAGATCAACAAAGTCTTTGTAAAGATGTTCGGGGGATTTAAAGAGTGTTGCCGATAAATTGTCTTTAAAAAAATGATTGAGTGCACCTGGTATGTGTCCGCCGGTAGGATCTAGAGTTTCATTCTGACCATGAAAGCGATCGTTAGCACGCGCATCAATGACAAGACTGTTTTGGTGTTTCAGATGCTCGAGCACTTGATTGGCAGTCACTAGACCAACATAAGGCATGGGTTCGCCGACTTGAGCAAGTGGAGTTGGTAGTCGTGGCTTGATCCCAATCGGACCATTCCAGGCGTCTAGGCCGCCATCCATAACCTGAACGTGTGCATGACCAGTCGCTTTGAGCATCCACCATAAGCGGCTTGCAAAAATTGATCCTTGTTTGTCATAAGCTACAACTAATATCTTCGAATCAATTCCAAGTCGAGCTTTTGTTTTTGCCCATGCTTCTGGAGGAGGTAGGGGGTGGCGCCCATTTTGACCTGTCTTTTCACCTGATAAATCTTTCTCTAGGTCAATATAAATTGCTCCGGGAATATGGCCTTCTTCGTATGCTTTTCTACCGGCCTGAGGGTCTGCTAAATCAAAGCGGCAATCGCAGAGCAAAACATTCTCACCGCTGTTGATTGCTTCTTCTAATTGATTGGCAGTGATGAGCGGAGTCAATTGAGTTTCCTATGC
>CAIMZP010000030.1 GCA_903846025.1 uncultured beta proteobacterium
AATGTCGGGCATGATCGAAGCGCCTTAGCCAAGATCGCTGGTCAAGCTAAAGCGGCATTACAAGCAACCGAGCTGACTGTAGTGGCGGACAAGGGTTATTACAGCGGGCAAGAGATTAAAGATTGCATGGAATCAGGCGTTACTCCCATCATGCCTAAATGCAACACTTCAAATAATCGGGCTAATGGCCTATTTAATAAGAATGCCTTTATCTACCATCCCGATAAAAATGAATATGAGTGCCCTGCAGGAGAGGCATTGATAGAGCGATTTAGAACCGTGGAGCATGGCAAAACCTTACTTGCTTACTGGAGCTCCAGTTGTTCCACATGCACCCTCAAACCCCAGTGCACTACTAGTGTTGAAAACAGACGCATCAAACGTTGGGAACATGAGGCAGTGCTAGATCAAATGCAGGGCAACCTAGAGGCCATGCCCGATGCCATGAAGATCCGAAGATGCACCATTGAGCATACCTTTGGAACCTTAAAGAGTTGGATGGGGGCTACGCACTTCCTCACCAAAACCAAAGAGCATGTGAGTACAGAAATAAGTCTGCATATCCTGGCTTACAACCTCAAACGGGTCATGAAGATCATGGGCAGTAGCAATCTGATGAAGGCAATGGCGACATAAGGCGAAAGCCTTACTCAATCTGTAATAAACAGGCCTGATTAACGCCTCTACGAGGCGTTACTAAAAAATCACAAATTACCAAATCAGAATTGTTGGCCCAGCCAGAAGCGTTTGATGGAAGGTCAAAATCCGTGTACACGCTTTAAATCTAAATCAATGGAAGTATTTTGGGTTTTTACACAGCCTCGACCCAAAGGAGACATTAATGCTATTGAATTTTTTCCAATGCAGTCTTTGCAAAAAGAGCATCTTTAAATCGGGTATTTTTACCTTTTGACTGAAGAAACACCATAGCAATATTTCTATCCTTGATTTTTGCCTCCATAACTAGGCATCGTCCAGCTGCTGCAATATAACCAGTCTTTTGCACCAAGACATCCATGATTTCATTACGGACAATCGGATTGGTATTTACGAATGGTTGCGACGCATGGATGCCATCAACAACATTAAATTTTTCTGTTGTTGAGAATTCTTGAATCAAGGGGTGACGCATAGATTCCTGCAATAGGAGGACTAAATCCTGTGCAGTAGAAACATTCTGCGGGGAGAGCCCAGTGGGCTCAATAAAGTGAGTGTGCGCCATTCCAAGCTCTTTTGCCTTTAGGTTCATGGCGGCAACAAAAGCCTCCATTCCCCCTATATATGATCTTGCCAGGGCATTGATCGCTCTATGTTCTGATGACATTAAGCCAACTCTTAAGACCCTCTTTCGACTCATTTCCGTTCCCACCTTGAGTTTCCATTTTGCACTGGATTGCCAGGCAATATCTTCACGCTCAATTCTGAGTGGCTCCGCTAGACCTTGACCGGACTCCAAAACAACTATGGAAGCCATTAACTTAGATATTGAGGCAATTGGCGAAATAGCTGAGGAATTTCTATCAACCAATACCTCTCCACTATCTACATCAACGACATAGGCAATATTAGAGTGAAAATCCTCTGCTTGACTGCTTCTTGCAAATACAGGGAAATCAGTTAATGCTATTACTAGGACGCAGCTTATAAAAAATTTATTCATATCTCTACTTATTTCACCAATACTTAAATGGACGCTCGGCTTTAGTGTTCGTACCAATCGCCTTCATCTTCTGCTTGCAGTGCGGGCATGTGAGCCCATCCCAGACAGTCAGATACTCAGCATAGCCGCAGGTTTTGCAAACTGCTGAGCCCACAGGTAGATCAACCATAGACCCTGGGTTTGGCATCGCAAATGTATCAACCTCTTTACAGTGATTACATACCATAGCAGCCTTGTAAAAATGAGGGCCTCTCTCAACCCCTATACCGCTAACGCACTCATATTTACAGGATCCACAAACAAATTGGTATTCCGCCCCCATCATCTTATGAGCCTCCTTTTTCTGTTTTCAGAATCTGTGCCCATCTGTCTTTTGCATATTGAATGCGCATTGACCTCTCTTGATTGGCAACCCCGATAGTGATTCGCTTATCAATCAAGTCTTTGTATACAGCATCAATATTGGTATAGAAATTGGTATACACAGCCACCAAGGCCGGGGAAGGCAGTTCGTTTGCAATGGCTCGGCACTTTAAGGTGGACTCTTTAAATCTTTCTAAGACGGCCGCTTGATCAGAGGCAATTTTGTCACTTGAATTAAACAACTCCTTTGCGTTCGGGCTCTTCTCCGTAAGTACCAGGATGTGCTCATCAACATACTTTGCATCATCCGACTGATTTACCTCAGCTACACACGAGGCAATCTTTTTCTGTACTTCATTCACTTTTACAATCGAGACGTCATTACCAGGTTTGGTAATTGGCGCTACATTTGTGGCGCATCCTGATAACACAATTCCAAGTAGTGCAATACCGCGATAGATATTTCTCATACGAACCTCACTAATTAAATAAGCTCATTGGGAATAAAAAAGCCTCCCCACACAAAATCAAAGCGGGAAGGTAAAAGGGACTAGTGATAAACGATGTCAGCACGACGGTTCTCCTTAAAAGCAGCCTCCGTTTGCGCTGGATTCATAGGTTTTTCCTTGCCAAAACTGACCGCCTCTACTTGAGACTCACTAACCCCCTGGGCAAGCAGAGCTCTTTTGACAGACTCCGATCTCTTTTGACCTAGGGCCAGGTTGTATTCAGCTGTACCGCGATCATCTGTATTGCCCTGAATAATGATGTCGGCCTTTTGTGCATGAAAGGTCTTCAAGTAGGTCGCATGGGCTGAAATGGTAGGGGCGTACTTTGGATCAATCGTATAGCCATCAAACTCAAAGAAAATTGAACGCTTGCCATACACGCTTGTCTTAGGATCACCAATAGGATCGTAAGACATCGATCCTCCCGCATTGATAGATGCTACGTTATTTGCATCATCCAATTTAACCCCACTGCTACATGCAGAAATGAGTAACACTGTGCATGCCAATGGCAGCAATTTTTTAAGCGCGTACATAACGGTAATTCCCCATAAAGGCTAAATAAATTTAGCCAAAATAACAAAGTGGCCAGCCAATCAAGGCTGACATCAAACCTAAGAAATTAGGTGGTTACTTTTGGGGGTTTAAAAGCAGAATCAGGAAAATTCTGCGTAAAAAGGATGTCGCTAAAGAAATTAAAAGTAATGACTTCCGTAGCGCGAAATGGAACAATGATGCTGGCGTCACTTACGTTAGCAGTGACATGACTCATCAGAAATAGCGTGTGGGTTTGCTGCTGGCCATCGGTAGTTTCTTTATTGGCATGACTTTGATCAGAATCAAAACCAGCAAATGAAGCTTGAAGCATCTGCGTTCGCTCTATAGCAGCATCAATAAATACGCTACCCGCTGCCACCTTGAATGAAATCAAGAAGAGGCATATCAGAATCACTAGAGAACAATTACGGGATCGCATGGCCTGATTCTATGCCTAAATACCTAAAATCACTCTAATCAGTAGCTACGCTGATCCCGCAAACTTAGGATTTTCCTTTCGGCTGCTATTGGCCTTGATTTCAACCCGTCGATGCAACACACTACAAACTGCGTAAGCGCAAGGAGTGTTGCTCATGAAACAACGACCTCGAATCTATTACACAGCTACCCAGAAGGCTTTAATGTGGGAGCGCTGGAAAAAGGGAGATTCTCTCCAGCAGATTGCCCAGTTATTTGATCGCCACCACTCGGCAGTTCAGCGAATTTTGGCTGAGAGTGGCGGTATCAGACCCCCAGAGCGAACTCGATCAACCTTGGCATTAACTTTGGCCGAGCGTGAAGCAGTCTCACGTGGCCTAGCAAGCGGTCAATCCATGAGATCGATTGCAACTCAGTTAGGTCGATCACCTTCCACGATTAGTCGTGAGATTGGTCGTAATGGTGATCCAGAGAGTTATCGAGCCAATCAATCAGACCAGTCTGCCTGGGATCGAGCGCA
>CAIMZP010000031.1 GCA_903846025.1 uncultured beta proteobacterium
AGCAAAGTCAAAACCACGTCACCAGTTTCAACCTTGAATAAATCCGGGCGTTGTCTTCTCTTCGTTCCTGCGTTCAGACCCTTCAGATTTAAACCCCGATGAAAGCGATTCCGTAAAAATCCTAAAGTCAGAATCCACAGCTTCCTTCTTGATTTGGATGAGTCTCCCAACTAAATAAGGAATGACCGCTTTTCTTTACTCGTCGATTACTCGTGAAAAACGAACCCACGTCCATTCCGGCAAGCGGTTCCACCGACATCACGAATTGCTAAGACCGCAAGGGTCTTCCCCATGCCTGCTATCCGCTAAAGCGAATGCAGTCAGGTGAAAGCAATTGTTCTGGCGCGGTCACTCACTCCCCATCAACGTCGCGCGCTCTACTACGCTCATTTAACGGGTCACTGTAATGCGCATTATTCAGGGTAAGGCTCCGGACCAATTAATCTGGATGATGGCTTGTCGAGGGATTCCGTGCGCTCTATGTTCGTTAAGAAAAACCTAGTGAAGTCCAGGGCAAGATTTTCAGGGGTGAAATTCGTCGTGCTCGGCTTCGATGTGACTCGCCTGCATTCCAGTGGAATAAAAAACTATAAGAGCTGGGAAAGGAAAAATGATTGTCCTCGCATCCATCTTGAATACGCGCTTATCTTCAATTTGAAAGTGGGAAATTGGCGCGAAGCATCTCAGTAGCCCATTGTTAAAGCTCCTCAACCTATTGGAGCAAAAACAGCTTGAGGCTGCTGCCTAAGCTATTTCGGTTTAATCCGGTATGTATTTGGGTTGATACAAGATCATAAGACGTGCTTATTCGGGTCTATTCCGGTTGACATTCCGGTCTAATCGGGTCTATAATTAGCTCTATGAATACTGAAACCATTGTTATCACGCCTGACTTGCTCAATCTGTTGAGCGAAGTCGATGAGTTTAAAGGCGCTTGGCGTGCATTGGGAACTTTGGCGCCAGAGCGCCTCAATGCATTGCGACATGTGGCAACCATAGAAAGTATCGGTTCATCAACCCGCATCGAAGGTAGCAAGTTGACTGACCGCGAGGTTGAGAAACTACTTTCAAAAATAGAGATTAAGAAGTTTGATAGTCGTGACGAGCAAGAGGTTGCTGGTTACGCCGAGACAATGGAAACTATTTTCCATTCCTTTGATGACATCCCGATTACCGAGAATCATTTAAAGCAACTGCATCGCGATCTTTTGCGTTATAGCCAAAAGGATGAGCGACACAGAGGTGAATATAAGAAGTTACCGAATAATGTGGTTGCCTTTGATGCTGACGGAAAGATGGTTGGCGTAGTTTTTGAAACAGCAACTCCGTTTGATACTCCGCGTCGGATGACTGAGTTAGTTGAATGGCTCAAAGATGCGCGAGAGTTGGGGCGATTACACCCACTACTGATCGTAGCTGTTTTCATAGTCACATTTTTAGAAATCCATCCTTTTCAAGATGGTAACGGACGACTCAGTCGTATTTTGACGACGTTATTGCTTTTACAAGCTGGCTATATTTATGTTCCTTTTAGTTCGCTTGAAAGCGTTATCGAGCAGAGTAAAGATAACTACTATTTAGCTCTGCGCCAAACTCAACAATCTCTGCATAGCGAAACGCCAAACTGGCAGCCATGGTTATTGTTCTTCATGCGGGCACTTCAGCAGCAGAAGAGGCGACTGGCCGCTAAAGTTGAGCGTGAAAAAGGGTCGCTGGCGTTATTGCCGGAATTGGCCGTTAAGTCTCTTGATTATGTTCGCGATCATGGACGCGTAACTACGCGTGATATGGTCCGTGAATTCGGTGCAAGCCCGAACACTCTAAAAACAACGTTTAGTAGTCTCGTTAAAAAAGGGTTATTGGTACGGCATGGAGGAGGGCGCTCAATTTGGTATGGCTTACCATGAAAGTGTATGGATAGGAAATATTGTGGACGTAGTTATGGACTAAGACATTAAATTAAAACTAATGTTTG
>CAIMZP010000032.1 GCA_903846025.1 uncultured beta proteobacterium
GTCCTAGGCCTCTAGACGATGGGGACCTGGACTACTACAAATACATCTCTATTTTAAATGCTTGGTGGAGATAAGCGGGATCGAACCGCTGACCTCTTGCATGCCATGCAAGCGCTCTCCCAGCTGAGCTATACCCCCAAAATCTCGCAATAAAACTACAAGACACTCAAAACAATCCAAGATTTTATCCTATTTTTGTACGACTGCGCAAATTGCTTATAGGATGACCTTAGAAAGACGCTCTATAACCTCCTCTTTTCCCAGTACCACCAAGACAGAATCAATCGCTGGGGTCTGAGTAGTGGCAAATAAGGCATAACGAACGGGCATAGCTAAAGCCGGCATCTTGATCTGATGCTGGGCTAGCACTTGTTTAAAAACAGCCCCATAGGCCTCTTTTAACGGTTCGGTAGTTTTCAGAGCAGCAATTAAATCTCGCAAAGCGGGAATAACTGCTTGAGGAATATTTAGCGCAATTTGTTCTGCGCTAAGAGTTGGCGCTGGCAGATAAAAAAGCCTTGCACCTTCCGCAATCTCAATCAAAGTATTAGCACGATCTTTTAGTAATGCTACTACTTGGGTGAAGTCGGGGCCGTTCTCGGTATCAATGCCTAGGGTATGCGCAAATGGTTTTGTTGCCTGAGCCAGGATTAAAGGATCTGCGTTCTGAATATATTGATGATTAAGCCAAAGCAATTTTTCTGGATTATGTTGTGCTGGTGATCGACCCAGACTATCTAAATCAAACCATTGAACAAACTGCTCTTTAGTGAATACCTCTGCATCACCATGAGACCAACCCAAACGCGCTAAATAATTGAGAATCGCTTCAGGCAAGTACCCTGCTTTCTGATAATCGCGCACACTCATTGCGCCATTACGCTTACTCATTTTTTCGCCAGCATCATTTAATACGGTGGGTAAATGCGCATAAATCGGTTGAATCCCGCCTAGCGCTTTCATAATGTTAATTTGCCTAGGGGTGTTGTTTACATGATCATCACCTCGAATCACGTGAGTGATCTTCATATCTAAATCATCTACAACTACGCAAAAGTTATATGTTGGCGTGCCATCAGGACGTGAAATCACCAAATCATCCAACTCGTCATTATTAATCTCGATTATTCCCTTAACAGCATCATCCCAAACAACGGAGCTGCCTATGGGGTTTTTAAAGCGAATTACCGGCAATACGTCCTGAGGTATTGCTGGAAGTACTTTACCGGGCTCAGGGCGCCATAAACCGTTATAACGAGGCTTTTCTTTATTAGCCATCTGGTGATCACGTAATTTATTCAATTCATCTTCGCTCATGTAGCAGTGATAGGCTAGACCAGCATCTAATAATTGCTGCACCACCTCGCGATAGCGATCAATCCGTTGCATTTGATAGATGGGACCTTCATCTATATCAAGCCCCAACCAAGCCATACCTTCAATAATGACATCTACGGCTTCTTGAGTGGATCGCTCTAAGTCGGTGTCCTCGATACGGAGAATAAAGTCGCCCTTGTTATGACGGGCAAAGGCCCATGGATAGAGTGCACTGCGGAGATTTCCCAGATGAATAAAGCCCGTGGGACTTGGGGCGAAACGTGTTCTTATATGCATAGGGGACATTATCTCAGGTCAAGGAGGTGGATCTGATCAAATGCTACCGATATTTTAAAAAAAGTGGATACTTTCACTCATGAATGAATTACTTGTCTTTATGTGTGATGGCGCCCCAGTTCGAGGGGAAATTGTCTCAATAAGCACTGCTTGGCAGGCTGTTTTAGAGCGCCGTAATTACCCTCCCGTAGTTCGTCAGATCTTAGGTGATTTCGTTGGGGCAGCTACCTTGTTAAGTGCAAGCCTAAAATTTGATGGGACCCTGATCATTCAGGCCCAAAGTAGTGGCCCAATTCAGCTTCTCGTTGTGGAATGTAAGTCAGACCTTACCATCAGGGCCACTGTCAAACTCTCCGTTGATGCGTCAGAAATATCCGCTGCTGCAACATTAGGGGATCTATTGGATGTGGCAAACTCTGGGCGATTGGTCATCACTCTAGACCCCGCTGATCGTCAGCCAGGTCAATCCCCTTATCAGGGCATAGTAGCTCTGCAAGAGCACCGTGGAACGGTGATTAAACCCGTTACTACAGCTGCTGAAGCTATTGCCCTATATATGCAAAATTCGGAACAACTGGATACCCGGATTTGGTTGGCTTCAAACGAAACCCATGTTGGGGGATTATTGTTGCAGCGCCTGCCCGATTCAGGTGGACATACACACATCGACCCTCAAATTGCGGCCGAGGGTTGGAACCGCATACAGGCCCTAGGTGAAACCATCACCACTGAAGAGTTACTCACACTTTCTCCAGACACGACTTTACGTCGGCTGTTTCTTGAGGAATCTGTGGAAAATGGGGTGCGTAGCTTCCCAGTACGTCCAATTCACTTTTCTTGCAGATGCTCCCGCGCCAAGGTTGCCGATGTTCTAAAAATGCTAGGTGAAGAAGAGGTAGAAGGCATTTTAGAGGAGCAGGGATCGGTAGAAACGGAATGTGACTTTTGTGCAAAAGTTTACCGTTTTGATGCCGTTGATTGTCTGCAGGTGTTTAAAACCGACTTATTATTTGACGCCACCAGACCACCCTCAAGTGGCCATTGATTTATTGAGCGCTAGTTTGCTTTGAATTTGTGTCTGTTAATTTTGTAGCCGGCAGGATTTGCACAAAGAATTCGCCTTCCTTTATCATGCCATGCTCTACTCTTGCACGCTCTTCAATTGCTCTTGTTCCATCTTTTAAGTCCTTAACATCACCAGTCAGCTTTGCATTACGTAAGCTCAGAAGGCTATTTTTAGCCTGCTGCAATTCAAGTTGCCGCTCCATTTCATAAACTCTAAGCCAGCCACCTTTACCCAACCAGAGCGGGTACTGAATTGCCATCAGCAATAACAGCATCGTGTAGATAATAATCCGCATAATCTATTGAAACTTTAAGATTACCGCTTTAAGTTATAAAAAACAGACCTGCCTGGGTAGGTTGCAACGTCTCCTAAGTCTTCTTCAATACGCAAGAGTTGGTTGTACTTAGCAATACGATCGGAGCGTGACAGTGAGCCCGTCTTAATCTGGCCGGCATTTGTTCCCACTGCAATGTCTGCGATAGTGCTATCTTCAGTTTCTCCGGAGCGGTGAGAAATTACTGCGGTGTAATTGGCGCGCTTAGCCATTTCAATTGCAGCAAAAGTTTCAGTCAAAGTGCCGATCTGATTAATCTTGATCAAAATTGAATTCGCAACACCCTTATCAATTCCTTCTTGGAGAATGCGTGTATTGGTTACGAACAGGTCATCACCCACAAGTTGGATTTTCTTTCCCAATTTCTGAGTGATATCAGCCCATCCATCCCAGTCACTTTCGTGCATGCCATCTTCAATTGAAACAATAGGAAACTGATCGGCTAATTGACCGAGGTAGTCAGAGAATTCGTTTGAACTGAGTTGCAAGCCTTCACCAGATAAATGGTATTTGCCATCCTTGTAGAACTCACTGGCGGCACAATCCAGGGCCAATAGGACATCCTCACCAGCTTGATAACCAGCACCCTCAATAGCCTTCATAATGGTTTGTAGGCACTCTTGATTACTTTTAAAGTTGGGGGCAAAGCCACCCTCATCACCTACCGTGGTTGGCATACCTTGGGAGCCCAGTATCTTTTTGAGCTCATGGAAAATTTCAGCACCACAACGCAA
>CAIMZP010000033.1 GCA_903846025.1 uncultured beta proteobacterium
AAAAAAGGTAAGTATCTCTTGGCTGAGGGCGGTGATGGCTCAGGTATGACTCGTACTGTTAATTTAGATGACGTACTAAATGATGCCATTGTTGCTTGGGGCATGAATGGTGAAATGTTGCGTCCAGAAAATGGTTTTCCACTACGCCTAGTGGTGCCGGGTGTGCAAGGTGTTAGTTGGGTTAAGTGGTTGCGCCGTTTAGAGGTTGGTGACATGCCTTATGCCACCAAAGATGAGGCGGTTCATTACAACGATTTAATGCCGGATGGACTTGCGCGTCAATACACATCCATTCAAGAATGTAAATCCGTTATTACAACGCCATCCGGCGGTCAACAGTTGTTGGATAAAGGCTTTTACAACGTGAGCGGTTTAGCTTGGTCTGGCAGAGGAAAGATAAAACGTGTTGATGTTTCATTTGACGGCGGTAATAACTGGAAAACAGCTCGTTTGGAGACTCCAGTTCTCACTAAAGCATTAACACGCTTTAATATTGATTGGGTATGGGATGGGTCACCAGCAATACTCCAGTCCAGAGCGATTGATGAAACAGGTTACGTCCAGCCAGCCATTAAGTTACTAAGGGATGTACGCGGAACAAGATCGATTTATCACAATAATGCAATCCAATCTTGGAAAGTAGATTCAAATGGGGAGCTTAGCAATGTACAAGTTGGTTAAATTTGCTACTGCCGCAATTCTTCTTTCTACAATGATTGCGGTCATTGGGTCTGCTTATGCACAAAAATCGAACACTAAATTTCCAGGAATAGGCAGGGATGCCACTCCTGCAGAAGTTGCCGCCTGGGATATAGATGTGCGGCCAGACTTCAAAGGATTACCAAAAGGGTCTGGTTCCGTCGAAAAGGGACAACAGCTTTGGGAATCTAAGTGTGCCGTTTGTCATGGCACCTTCGGGGAATCCAATGAAATCTTCACGCCAATTATTGGCGGTACAACTCAGGACGATATCAAAACCGGTAGGGTTGCGTCTCTTACAGATAGAAAGCAACCACAAAGAACGACCATCATGAAGGTCGCTACCGTTTCATCGCTGTGGGACTATATTTACCGCGCAATGCCTTGGAATGCTCCAAGATCATTATCTGCTGACGATACTTTTGCATTAGTCGCCTACCTCTTAAGCATGGCCGAGGTTATCCCAGATGATTTCGTACTTTCGGATACCAATATTGCGGAAGTTCAAAAAAGGATGCCTAACCGAAATGGTATGACATTGAAGCATGGTTTATGGAATGCAAAAGGTAAACCTGATGTTCAAGCTAGCGCTTGTATGCATAACTGCGTCGCTTTTGTGCAAATTGGCTCTGTTTTGCCCGACTATGCAAGAAATGCTCATGGCAATATTGCAGAGCAAAATCGCGAATATGGCCCATTCAGAGGTTCTGATTCCACTAAACCACCTTTAGATAAATTGCCTGGTTCAGTTTCCACCCAAACCTCAGCACACCCTGCAATTGCCAAACCCAAGACGCCCGAAGACTTATTTAAGGAAAATAATTGCTCTGCCTGTCATGCAAAAGCTACAAAACTAGTAGGGCCATCACTCTCGGAAATATCTAGGAAATACCAAGGGCAAGCAGGCGCTGAAGATAAGCTGGTTGCCAAGGTAAAAGCAGGCGGATCTGGGGTATGGGGACCAATTCCAATGCCTTCCCATCCAGATATTTCTAATGAGACACTTTATACACTAGTTCACTGGGTGCTGACAGGTCAGTAATGCAATCTAGACTCAAGTAAGATAATTTAAATTTAATTCATTAATAAGTTTCAAAAAAGGAGTTTTTATGAATCAGCAACGTAGAGCGTTAATAAAGTATTCAGCAGTATTTGGATTAATGGCTT
>CAIMZP010000034.1 GCA_903846025.1 uncultured beta proteobacterium
ACCCCTTAAGCACTTTGATGCTAGCTGGTATTCGGGATATCTTATTAATATCCACGCCACACGATACGCCTCGTTTTTCTGAGTTGATGGGTGACGGTTCGCAATGGGGTTTGAACATTGAGTATTGTGTTCAACCCTCCCCTGATGGTTTAGCGCAAGCATTTACCCTGGGTAAAAACTTTGTGGGCAATAGCCCAAGTGCATTGGTACTTGGGGACAACATTTTTTATGGCCATGAGTTAGTTAGCCAGCTTGATAGCGCGGATGATCGACAGACAGGCGCTACTGTGTTTGCCTATCACGTGAATGATCCAGAACGATATGGTGTTGTCGAGTTTGATAAAAATTACAAAGCACTCTCAATAGAGGAGAAGCCCCTAAAGCCAAAAAGTAACTATGCGGTTACTGGACTCTACTTTTATGATAATCAGGTGTGCGATATCGCTTCTTCCATTAAGCCTAGCGCACGTGGTGAATTAGAAATTACCGATGTCAATCGTGTCTATCTTGAAAAAAGTGAGCTCAGTGTGGAGATCTTGGGCCGTGGGTTTGCGTGGTTGGATACCGGTACCCATGACTCTTTATTAGATGCCGCAGGTTTTATTGCAACTTTACAAAAACGCCAAGGATTAATGGTGGCCTGCCCAGAAGAAATTGCCTATCGTCAGGGCTGGATTGGCGCTGACCAAGTACAAAAGGTCGCCACACAATTAAGTAAAAATAGTTACGGCCAGTATTTGAGCAAGATTCTGAATGAGCTCAATAGCTCTACTCAACCCATCTCTTTATCAGCAAAGAAGGTAGACTGATGAGCACACCCTTCAAACTAAAAGTAAGCCCCACAGCCATTCATGATGTACTGGTGATTGAACCTAAAGTATTTGGTGATGATCGGGGTTGGTTTACTGAATCCTTTAATGCTCAAGATTTTGCTCTTGCGACCGGTTTGAGTGTGGTATTTGTCCAAGATAATCATTCTTTTTCGCGTCAATGGACGTTACGTGGCTTGCATTATCAATTGGAGCAAACTCAGGGAAAGCTAGTGCGGGTAGTGACTGGTAGCGTCTTTGATGTAGCTGTTGATATTCGCAAGGATTCTCCTACCTATGGTAAATGGGCTGGCATTGAGCTCAGCGCACAAAATCATAAGCAATTGTGGGTCCCAGCTGGCTTGGCACATGGTTTCTTGGTCTTATCAGGAACTGCTGAGTTTTTATATAAGACTACGGACTACTATCACCCCCAAAGTGAAGTGTGTCTGGCCTGGAATGATCCCACCATATCAATTGAGTGGCCTTTGCCTGAAGGGATGACTCCCAATATGAATGCCAAGGATTTAGCCGGTTTATTTTGGAATGCTGCTCCTAAGTTTTAATCTGGGCTCAAAAGATAAGATAATGCTCGCATGAGCAAAGCCTTACTCAATTCTTCTACATCTACTTCGTCTAAGATTTTATTGGTGAAGTTATCCTCCCTTGGGGATGTCCTGCATAACTTGCCAATTGTTTGGGACTTACGCGCACGCTTCCCCAGTGCACAAATCGACTGGGTGGTGGAAGAGGCCTATGTGCACCTTCTAGAGCCCTTGCTTTCAAAAGAGGAATTTAGAGGAATTGATCACATCATTCCAATTGGCTTACGCCGTTGGAAAAAGAATCTGCTCCAGGCTAAAACTTGGCAAGAGTTCTTTGTATTTAAAAAAGATCTGCAAGAAACAGCTTATGACTTCATTATTGAAACTCAAGGTTTATTGAAGTCAGCTTTGGTTTGTGCCCTGGCTTTGAAGAATGCAAATGCGGTTGTCTCTGGATTAGCTAATGCAACAGAGTTTTCTGGTTATGAACCGCTCGCCAGATTTTTTTATAATCAAGCCGTTCAAGTGCCCATTCAATGCCATGCGGTAGATCGTTCTCGATGGGTGATGTGCTCGGCATTAGAGCTGCCTCTCTTGGAGCGTTCAGAGTTGCCACAGTTTTATCCTAAGAAATTTGTGGCATCCATTCCAAAGCAATCTGTATTCCATATTTCTTTACCATATGTCTTATTTTTTCACTCCACTGCTAGGGAAGCTAAACGCTGGCCTAATATGAGTTGGATTTCATTGGGTAAGAACTTGTCAGAGCAGGGCTACCAAGTAGTCCTACCCTGGGGAAGTTTGGATGAGAAGCTTATTAGTGAGGAGCTTGCAAAGCATATTCCGAGATCTTTTGTTCCGCCAGCCTTTTCGATTGAGCAAGCTTTTTCAGTAATTAATGACGCTGCCTTAACGATTGGGGTAGATACCGGACTTACTCATTTGGCTGCGGTACTTGGCAAGCCGACGGTAGAAATTTATTGCGACTCGCCTAGATGGAAAACCGAAGGCTACTGGTGCAGCCAGATCAAGAATCTTGGGGATATTCAACAACCCCCCCATATTCAAGAGGTACTTGAGGCTTCTATAAAACTATTAACGTAGTAAGGAATTTATTGCTAATAAGTCTTCATCAGAGAGCGTTGAAGCGCCCGCTTTTAATTTGAGGGCATTTAAGATTGTGCTGTAACGCGCTAGTTGAAGTTGTGACCGAGTGGTAAATAAAGTATCTACAGCAATTAAGACATCAATATTAATCAAGGTCCCAACCTGAAAACCAAGCTTGCTTGATTCAACGGCAGATTCTGAAGAGCGCTCTGCTGCTTCATAAGCTTTCACACTTGCTAGACCACCGTAAAAACCAGTAAAGGCTGCGCGAGTGCCCTGGGCGGCAGTACGTCTGGTATTGTCGTAATTTGCTTTGGCAGCGTCCACTAATGCTGCATTTTGACGGATCACCGAGCTGTTAAATCCACCAGACACTAGCGGAATAGAAAGCTGTAGACCAAGGGTATTGTTATACACATTGGTTTGTGCCGGAGTATAGCTATTGGGGGTGCCATTTGAAGTGTTATAGCCAGAGGTGCCAACCAGGTTCAAGGATGGATAATTTAGGGCCTGCGCAGCGCGGTAAGTGCTCTCGGCTAGACTTACTGAGAGTTGTCCGGATAACACTTTAAAGTTAGCTGTCTCAGTTTGGTTGATCCAGTCATCAAGAGTTTGTCCAGGCGGAAGGGTTGGATTGACGCTGTCAGCAATCGCAAAGCTTTTGGTGTCTTTGCTCTTGATGCGGGGATCCTTAAGAACCCCATCGATCTTCGCTTCCTTAACCAATGGCTTGAGCGCAACAACAGGATGCCCGACCAGTTGCTCTAAGACACCTTTTTTCACAACCAGATCAGCCTGGGCGACGATCTCTTGCGAGTTGGCCAAATCTAGAGCAGCTTGCGCAGTGTTGACATCAACAATGGTGGCAAGGCCGGCATCAAATTTGGCTTGGGCAATATCGAGTTGCTGCTTAATCAAGGATTTTTTATTGCGATATAAGGCCACATTATCTTGACTAGTCAAGGCATCAAAGTAGGCTTGCGAAACCCGAAGAATCAAATCTTGCTGAGCTTGGAAAAAATTCATGTCAGCAATTTTGGTGTTCAAATCACCTTGCTTAAATGCCTCAAAGGCAGCCATATTGAATACAGGCTGGGTCAGGGTAACGGTGTAGCTCTTTTGATCAAAGACCCTTGAGTTACCTGGGCTGGTTAAATTGACAGGTGTTGTGCCAGTCCCATGTTGGTAGTAGCGAGTTCCACTAGGGGTTGCATTGGCTTGGGGAAGCAAGAGTGATAAACCCTGCCAAAATAATTCCTTGCTCGCTTGATAATTAAATCGAGCAGCACTGAGAACGGGATCGCTAAAGGCAGCATCTTGATAAAGACGAATGAGATCGTCCATTTGCCCTGAGTTACTAACGCCAGAATTGGTACTGTTTAAGTTAGATGGCGCTGCTTCATTTGGGAGGGCAGTTTTAGGCACCACCACTATTTGAGGTGGTAGCTCTAGGCCCACTAAGGACTGGGCGCTGATAGGGGTGGGAAGAGCCGATCTTGTGCCATTTGTTACTTGAGCATAAGCAGACTGGGATCCCAAACTTAATGCGAGCGACTGACTCAGGATTAAACCAACGGTGGGTAGCACAGAGAAGCGAAGGCGTACTGGGGTCATCTAATTCGGATACTTTTCAATATGGCATGAAGTTTAAGGCTTATTTCATTAAAGCGTCTGCAAAAGGCCAATTTTGCCAAATGTAGAGTATGAACTTCAGATCCCTATAAAATTGCGTTTATGGAACTAATTTTATTGGCAAAAGCTGTCATTCTGGGCGTGGTCGAGGGCTTAACTGAGTTTTTACCGATCTCCAGTACCGGACACCTCATATTGGTGGGGGATTTTCTCAACTTTAATGATGAGCGAGGCAAAGCATTTGAAGTCATTATTCAGTTCGGGGCAATTTTGGCCATCTGTTGGGAGTTTCGTGAAAAACTCTGGAAGGTGGCTAACTCATTTAGCGAGAGCGCAGTATCTCGACGTTTTGTTTTGAATTTATTGATAGCCTCAATTCCTGCTATGGGCCTAGCTTTTGTATTTGGAAAGTATATTAAGGCCTTGCTATTTTCGCCAGTACCAGTAGCTGCGGCATTTATTGTTGGTGCCTTCATTATTTTTTGGGCTGAGCGTCGTCAAAAGCTGCTTGTTAATTTTGCTGGTAAAGCTTATATACAGTCGGTAGATGATCTCACTCCTCTTGATGCATTAAAGGTTGGCTTAGCCCAATGTGCTGCCTTAATTCCAGGAACTTCTCGCTCTGGTGCAACCATTATTGGTGGCATGCTCTTTGGAATACCGCGCGCAGTAGCAACTCAATTCTCGTTTTACTTAGCCATCCCCGTGATTGGCGGGGCGACCGCCTATGAATTGCTAAAACTGTGGAAGGCTCCAGTGGCGATTTCTGGTGAATTTGGTTTAGCGATTGCCGTAGGATTTGTGGCGGCGTTTATTTC
>CAIMZP010000035.1 GCA_903846025.1 uncultured beta proteobacterium
ACCTGACCTATGGAGAAAATCTGCCCTAGATCAAAATGAAGAAGACCATGAAATTCAAGAGCAAGAACATAAATTAGAAAAAAGCTTTCACTCTCAAGTGATAGCAGTCATGAGTGTCACCGTAGCAAATGGTGGGGATAACATTGGGGTTTATGTACCTCTTTTTGCTACCTCAACTCACTCCATACCCGCCTACCTTCTCACCTTTATTTTCATGACCGGAATTTGGTGCGCAGTAGGCTATCTACTGGTTAAGGATCAAGTGTTTGGTGGCTTTATCCGAAAATATGGCCATAAAATTTTCCCCGTTGTTTTAATTGCCTTGGGAATACATATTCTATTCGGAGCTGTTGGACTGCTAAGATAGGCCATGGAAATTAATAAAATGCAGGCCGCCTATAACCCACAGGTTTTCTTTGCGGCCGAGAGAACCCTTTTGGCATGGCAAAGATCATCAATCTCTTTTATCGCCCTGGGTTTTGTCATTGAACGCTTTGGAATATTTATAAAGTTCCTAAAGATTGCAAACAACATTCCCGACAACAGTATTCATCTTTCTGCTTTTATCGGGATATTTTTCATCGCCATGGGCTCGCTAATCTCCCTCTTATCGGCGCTCCAACACCAAAACTTCCTGAGAACACTGCCTGCAAGCGATCTACCGAGCAGGTATTTTATTTTTCTAGGCCCCTTAGTCAGCTACACTATGTTCTTTGCAGCCATTGGTCTAGCTATTTGGCTGATGATTTCAAACTCGTTCGTTGTGTAGCACTTTAAATCAATTACCTGACCACGACTGCTGGTGAAGCTGGAATTGCACCAGGAATCTTGGCAATCGTCACAAGGGTTGCCATAAATTCCATGACCTCCTTACTGTAAGAACCATCGTCATCCGCTATGGAGTAGCTTACCCCTTTGTATTTGACGGTGGCAACAGGATGGGAAATCGGCGTATCGCGGTAAACCTTGAAAAAGGGGTGGGGTTGTTTATAACGCTCGTTATAACTATCAACTACCGATTTAGATGGCTGAATCATCACCATTTTTGAACCGTCTCCCGCAAACTGGGCATTGAGCACTGACCCCAAAAAATCAAATACATTTCCCGGTGAGCGAATGCCAATCACCAGCTCCATATTGCTTGCTTTAGGATATGCCGATGTGAATGATTGAATCACTTTTGCGTAATTCAAATCGGTCTTTTCATGCTTTGGCGAGTCCGCACAATAGGAATCTGAGCTCAACAGATCTCCCAGCAATTGCTGTGAGCGGTATTTATTGACGCAAATGCGGGACCTTGACTCATTACGAACCAGTTGATAGACCTCCTTACCATTGCTATTCATTTTGTCAAATGAAATGAGGCCTTTGGCCAAATTGTCGACCGTCGTGGAGCCCCAAGAATCCAGTGACTTCGTTAGCAAGCCTTTATCAATTGCTGGACCCAGAGGTGTCTTGAGTTGCGTATTCTCAACAGTTAAACCAGCCTCTATTAACAAATAGAGTAGATTTTGAAACTCTTTGTACTGTGGGTCCAAAGGGTCGTTATTAAAGTGATGAACGATTGAATTATTACTACGCAGCTCAATACTTTCAATTAATAAAGTGTAAGAAACCGCTCTTGGTAAAAGCCGTTCTGTTCCCTTAAGACCTAAAACGCTTAGCGGTATCTCCTTAAGAAAAGATTGCATGAACTGCGCATTATCTAAAGAAGCCTGAGTAAAGGTAAATCCATTATTAACTGCAAGCCCGATGTTGCTGGCGGTAACTGCGGGTGGCGCCACGGGACTCCCAACGCTTTGGGTGGTAGATGCACCTGCATTTGCCAGCACATTGCCGGTACCTATGACGGATGGGATATCCAGAAAACTGAGCGGCATATTTTTGGATGAGCGAACCACATTCAACAGAATATTGTCATTGCTATAGCCCTCAACTACCTCGCGGTAGGCAGAAGACATGTCGCTAAAACTAGATGAGTTGATGGTGGTGCAACCAGCCATCAAACCTAGAAAGCTAAAGGCTACTAGAGAGCGCATTTTCATAACTAAACCTATCATCCATTTATTAAACTACTAATACTAAAAATCACTCGGGATAGATCTCATTCCAAAATGCGCATTGATGACCCGCCTTGGAGCTTGCTTGAGTGCCACCATAAGCACTATACGCATGAATATTTCCAGGACTAAAGAACATGACTTTGTTGGATGATGGATTTTGTTTCGCCCCATCGTACTGTGGCCATATTGGTTGGCTAGCGGCCTTGGGATTACCATCCCGCATAAAACTTGCCAGATATACCGTCATTTGCTTGCCTAAATTTTGTGAGGCCGGAGATAAATTAGGGGCATCAATGGCAGCTGTATTGGATAGGTTTGGAAAGAAATAATTAAGAATCGATGAGTGCACTGCCCCAAGCAGAAAGCCAGGGTTGCTGCCTTTGGCAATACCAACGCCAAGCACCAGCGCATTAGGGTCACCAAACTCAAATTGGTAGATTGGAGGCATTCCAGGCACGCCGTTTAAGGCATTGGCAGTTCGAAGATAAAAACAGTTATTAATGCCAACATGGGGATTAAAGTCTGAGAGCATAGAACCTAAGGTAGCACCATTTAAATTTTTAGGATTTTGAGCGCCCTCAAAATATCTTCCAATAATCTTCTGACTCGTCTTTTGATCAGCCCCATAAAAGGCTGGCAAGTAATAGCGATTTACGTTTTCAAGATTTGCAGGATATTTAGTATGGTTGGCGTTGTCACCCAAAACATCATATCCAACGTAAAGTCGCAATTCATTTTGAGCGCCCCCCATCACCAATGGCACCTTCACAATATTGCCCGTTTCAACGGCATTTTTAAATGAACGTGGTACGGTCTTATTCCCCGTTACAGGGACAAAGCTGAGGATGCTATTACCTGCTTCAAACGTTTGTGCTTCAAGCAACTGGGCTACAGGGATCTTTTTTAAGCAAGCCAATGATTCTGCATCTGAGTAATTTGCATCGCCTGGGACAGGGCAGCTAAAACGCCTATTGAGATCTTTAGGGTTATGCGCGACTGATTTCCATATTGGAGTAGCCAACGCCTGCTTCAGTGTCGGAAGCTCCTGCAAGCAAGCACCACTAATTAAAATTGCTTTTTGGAACAGGCCAGACACTGCTTCCGGGCTTGCTAAATGTTGGCAAATCGAGCCGGTACCCGCTGATTCACCTGCTACGGTGACATTTTTAACGTCACCACCAAAAGCCCCAATATTTTTCTGCACCCATCTCAGCGCCTCACGCTGATCTTCTATGCCCAGATCCCCATTAGAACCAGCATCCATTGCAGGATGAGGCATAAAACCAAACAGTCCGACTCGATAGTTGATTGATACTATGACCATCCGTCCGTCATGAGCCATCCGCTCTAATTTATAGAGGTTTGAGCCACCCCCAACAAAACCTCCACCGGGTATCCAGACCATCACTGGAAGTTTTTCATTAGGCCTTAAGTCTGATGGCGCTGAAACATTTAAGTACAGGCAATCCTCATTTAGGCTTTCCTCAGTTAAATTAAACCGAGCGGCCTGAGGACAGTTACTTGCAAATTTAGTGGCATCCTTTACCCCACTCCACGAGCTTGCTGCAACGGGCATATCAAAACGTGGCGCCGTTGCATAGGGAATCCCCCTGAAGTCATTTACCCCTCCAGCAGCACTACTCAACCCCTTTAAAAGCCCCGAGGGGGTTTGAATGATCAGTTCTGGAGTCTGGGCAATAACATGATCAATACATAGAAGAGAGAGAAAAAAGCAGGCCCACAGTAAAGAAAGAATTTTTTTCACAAAAGAATTAGTCATAATCGTTTCAGGTCAGTAAGCGTAGGGGCATTCATGCACTAGGACTCATCATCAATCAGGGTAACACTTTAGGCAAAATGAAGCCAAAAATATCTTTCCTATGCCATTAGACCAGCAAACTACGATGCAATGATTTACTCAATCGCATCCCCGAACCAGAAGGGTGGTCTAAATACCCATCGTATGCGCCAAAATACCTCCACGCTTATCCAATCACCCTCTAATATAGAGCCTTCTATTCATTAAAATCTGGCCTTGGAGCGCGGTATGACTAATCAATTTGAAAGACTTCCAGCAAAAATTAGAAAAAATGTAAATCTGAGAGCCTCTAAGATATACATCGTCAAAGGTGAGGTTCGGGTGTTGAAAAATGTAAGGCTCACCGCTCAGGATGGCGTGAAGATACTTTTGGTCAATGGGGTGTTTAAAGATAGTTGCATCAAACGCTCTACCCTGATTTTTGATCAAGGCTCCCAACTGCTGGCAAAAAAAATTCAGTTCAGCGCGGCGAATGATGAATTAAAATCCGTTAAGGCTGCCGATAACGGTGGTCTTTGGTTTATTGGCAACTACGCAGATGCCAATAAAGATGGCATCGGCATCAAAGTAAATAGAAAAAATCCTCTCTCTCACTTTTCAGCGCAGACAATCACCGCTAAATATTTAGGTCGGAAGGATCAATACGTCAGTTCAAAATCTGGAAAGCTCGTTGATATTGGCGATGATGTTGATGCCATCTCAGTTATCGGGGTGGGGCCAAGCGAATGGTCTATTCAGTCGATTAAAAGTCACTATTCAGCGGATGATGGCATTGACTTTAATAACTCCCATGTTCGCTTAATGAATTTAGAGGTCAAGTCACCCACCGAAGATGGCATTAACTTAAGTAGCAGTAGAGTTGAGATTCACAAAAGCCTTGTTCTTGACGTTAGCAAATCGAAGGTGGCCGATCGTGATTTAGTCGACTTGGAAACGGATGACGGCGCATCCTATCTTGAGCTATATACCGGCTGCTCAGTAAAGTTGAATGGCGTATTTGGCGATGAGGTAATTTTAAGCTCTTCCGAAATGCCCAACCCGAACACCAAAGCAGACAATGAAGTGCCCTACCTCTTCTCCGGAAAGCTCAAGCATGCCGCACTCATTTACTCAATCGACAAAGACTGATCATTGACTATGCACTATCAAGCCCCCACACAAATAGCCCATTTAAAAAGATACTTAAAGTTATTCTTTTCGAGAGAGAGAAAGGGTTGGCTAAAGATCTTACGCTTTTACAACGTCTATATCCCATTGGGGATTGTTTGCATTATCGGATTAGCAATCTACATTAATCCATTGCCTCCAACTACCGCCTATCTAGCTGTTGGGCAAGATGGCTCTTCGTACCAAGAGATATCCAAGAACTTCAAAACTTTTTTCAATAAAAACAATGTCGATCTTGAATTAATATCTACTAGCGGCCTTGGCGAAGGCCTAAAAGGACTTCATGACGTCAAATCTAAAATCAATGCCAGCTTCTTGACTGTTGGCTTTGCCAATGACAAGGACTACCCAGATCTTGTATCGCTAGGTAGCGTGCAATTCGCCCCGATTTGGATTTTCTATAAAGGGGCAGAGATCGAAACCAATGACCCATTTAGGTACTTTTCAACTAAAAAAATATCCATTGGATTGCCTGGTGAAATTACCAATACACTTTATCGCAAGCTCAACCTCATTGGTGGACAACATTCGATCAGAAATATAGTAGAGCTGCCTCACAAAGATGGTGCCAAGGCACTCCAACAAGGAAAAATAGACGCTCTATTCATTGTGGATGGCATTCAATCGGAAACAGTCAAAAGTCTATTGAAAGATCCCAGCGTCAAGGTAATGAATTTTCCATTGGCAGATGCTTATATTAAAAAGCTTCCCTTCCTTCAGAAACTTACCATCCCAAAAGGCTCTCGGAGTATTGAAAAAGTAGAGCCGCCCCATGACATCACCATACTGGCTTCAACAACCAATTTATTGGTTGAAAAGGATACGCATCGCGCAATTCAATGGGCCTTTCTTTTGGCGGCCAAAGAAAATAATCGTGATTCAAATGTATTTTTCTCTTCACCAGGGTTTTTTCCAAAAGATATTGATCGCAGCTTTCAATTAAGTCCAATAGCGGAACGTTTTTATAAAAATGGTATTCCTACCATTTTTAGTTATATGCCTATTTGGGTTGCCAGTCTTCTTGACAGCATGTGGATATACATCCTCGCCTTGATTGCTGTCATTTTTCCGGTCATCCGATTGATTGAAGCGGCCAGACTTTATCCATCCGAAGGATTGATGAATAAAGCCTTTATGAATCTGCGAATACTCGATGAAGCGATTAATAAGGCCACAAGCAAAAAAGAGATTGATGAAATACTCCAAGAGATTCAAAGGTGCGAAGAGAATATTCTTGTCTTATATCTTTACGGCAAAAACTCTCGCTTTTACTTCAACCTTAAAAACGCACTGGCTGGAGTCAAACGAGATGCACAAGCCAGGCTGATTTCATTGGGTATCTAATTCGCTTAGCCAGTGGCGTCACCCTATAAGCGCGACTCCATGATTTGAATTGCTTTTTCAAAGGCTTCTGGTGAGGTTTTAACCTGCCCTAGGTAAGGCAAGTCCAATATCATCACCGTTGCAAAAAGCCATGAGATCATCGCTAGCTGAACTGCTAATGCAAAAATTCTAATGCTAGATGGTCTTAATAGTCTTAGCGCGGAAATGATGATGACGCCCAGCAAAGTGAGATAACTCAGCTGCCAAAACAAGCTTGGCAGACGACTTTGAGAGCTCGTCATTCGTAAATTTCGATATTGAGCGATATCATCCCCGGTTTTAATAACATCCATAAAGAGTGCTACCTGACGAATGCTTATAGGCTCAATTGCCCTCAAGTTTGTGAACAATTTATCAGCATAAACGCGCGTCTTTTGGTTTCGAGGGCCGCCCGACAGACCTTTCCACTCATCACTTACGATCGATTTGGTATAGGCCAACAATGTTTGACGTGCGGTTTGCGCCGCTGGCGAGCCCTCCATAACCAATAGGCGATCAAGGCTCTCAATCTGACTGGCCTCTTTAGAGATATTGCTATCAATGTCATTGGCTGTAGCCATTACTAGGACCAATACGAATCCCAGGACTACATATGCACCTGACATAACGTTTTGAGTCGCCGTATCCAAAATATCGGAATCAATATCCTCAAATCCCAAGGGGTTAGCAGCCGCTCTAAATAAGAGCGTAAGAAATCCTAAAACCAGCCATGACCCAGCTGGAAAAATGATGAATAGAACCCAATTAGGAAGGTTCTCTAAAAATGCCACACTCATCCAATATCCTCGTTAGACAATCTGATTAATACAATAGACCAACTTCCAACATCATTCGAAATTGCGAACGCTTTGCATCATTCGCCCCAAAGCCCAATCCAGGCTCGGGATTGGTAATCCGGACCACCGAACCTTCGGCTCGGGCAAAATAACCATCAAATTGAATGGTTGGGGTAATAGTAAGCGAAACTGCCGAGCTATCGGGGCCATATAACATTGAGTTTACGTTATTCAATGTACCCCCTTTTTCTTGTATGTACTCCAGGCGGAACGGCAGGCTCATTTTGGCGGAACCAAGGCCTGTAATTGCTGTACCGGGAAAGCGATAATTTCCCAAGAGCGCAGCCCCATAGGTTTGATACTCTGAGGTAATACCAATGGCCCCATTCACAGGAACTACGGTGTACTGTAGATACGGCGCCAAATACCACCGCTCGCCACTGTACTTATAGAGCGCATTCATAATTTGTGAGTTATTTTGCAAGAGCGGTGTATTGGCATTGCTCTGCGAATTACCGCTAGTAGACCCCACCCAACTCAAACCAACACTCTGCTTATCATTCAACTGATATGCGCCCGAGGCACCAAGCCAGTTCATTTTATTTGAGTAGTACCCGTCATTCCAGGTAACAGCTAGAGATAAATCATCCTTAGCGTAATTGACAACAGTCCCATAAGATACCGAGCTAGTCTGATCCCAAAGTAAACCACGTTGAATGTTTAAGTTCTGGAACGTCATAGTCGATTCATAGCCGCCCATGGAAGCTAACTTTCCAGCAGTGACGGACCAGTTTTGATCAAGAACATAAGAAACCGAAGCATTGGGAATGTATCCATAAGTGTCGACGGTATTACTTAAGGTTCGGACGACAGGCTTGCCCAGTACAGGCACTGAATATAAGCCGGTTTGAATAAAAAATTGAAGATCGCCCTCACTTTTTTGAATCAATAACTGCGCATTAGAAATATCACCCGCACCACTTGAAGGATTGGTTTGTGAGAAAGCTAAGGCCGATGCCACCGGGGTAACGCGCCAAATACCCAGCGTATCCAAATTTAATGATGGAGCCTTGCCAGAGAAAGACAAAGAATCATCCATGGTAATGGCAACAGATGTGCCCACCTCATCCTCGGAGCCCAAAGCACTTGCCGAGATAAAACACATTAAAGCAACGGCAATTTTATTGAAACGCATATTAAACAATGTGGGAAATGAATATTGGCAACGATCACCGTAAGGTGCAAATACTACTGGATTCAAAACCAAATGACCGCTTCTGGCCGTTCGCTGCTGGTCAGAATCCATCAGAGGGATTTATTTAAATGTCTGCAATAGGATAGAGAAGCAGTCACACGTAGTGGCTCCTGAAGCGCACAAAAACCTAATTAAATGATGCTGATCTGATTACTATTAATCAGATCAATCCCAAAAAAGTGGATTAATTCTATAGTGCACCCCAAAAAAAGTAAGGCCTGAAGGTAGACCCATATCCCATATGGCTTAGCGGGTGATCAATTGAGCAATAGAGGCCCAAAAAGCTCAATCTATAGTGCAAATATCGTTCAATAGTGCAAATGGAAAGGGTCTCCCTGACGGGAGACCCTTATGTAGTATGGTGCGGCTGGCAGGAATTGAACCCACGACCCCTTGGTTCGTAGCCAAGTACTCTATCCAACTGAGCTACAGCCGCAACAGTCATAATTATGCCATGGAAGAGAAGAACTACATCACACCCGCTGGTCACGAACGTATTAAAAGCGAGCTTTTACAGCTTCTAAACCATGACCGGCCTGAGGTTGTCCATATTGTTCACTGGGCTGCATCCAATGGAGATCGGTCTGAAAATGGCGACTATATCTACGGAAAAAAGCGACTTCGGGAAATTGATCGTCGAATACGATTCCTTAATCAACGCCTGGAGTTTGCCGTTGTTATAGATAATGGCGCCCGAAAATCAAAAGATCTGGACGCCGAACAAGTATTTTTTGGGGCTACGGTAACTTACTCCAATTTAGAGGGCGTCGACTCTGGATCGCAAACTACCATTACGATTGTGGGGGTCGATGAAGTGGATTTAGACCGCGGTTACGTAAGCTGGGTATCCCCTATTGCAAAAGCCTTAATCAAAGCACGTCTCGGGGACTGCGTGAAAATCCAAACCCCTACTGGCCCTACTGAAATTGAAATTTTAGAGGTGCAATACCAATAAAGAGTTAAACAGCGCGAATGCGAGTCACTCGCATGACGTCATGATTGGCGCGCAGACTCCGCATAACCCTAGAAAGATGGAGGCGATCCGACACCTGAATCGTAAAGTGAATCGTTACAGCGTCCTCTTTATGGCGATCGTCCATTGCCACATTCATAATATTGGAATCAGCAGAGGTCACGCTGCTTGCTACTCGCGCTAATACACCTTTACCTTGACGGGTATCGATCGCAAGATCCACTTCAAACTCACGATTAATTTCTTTACCCCACTCCACCTCGACCCACTTATCACTATCCTTAGAGAGCATTCTGAGGGCTAGAGGGCAATCATTGGTATGAACCTGTAACCCCTCACCCTTGCCAAGATAGCCAATAATGTTATCACCTGGGATTGGATGGCAACAACTCTGAAAGCTAATAGAGTTTCCTTCGCGGCCATCCACAAGTATGGCCTGACGCTGATGGTGCGAGACGATCTCTTGATGCGGTGAAACCCAGTCTGTAGCACCTAAGCGCATTTGCTCAGTACCACCATCATCGTCTATTAAGATCTTGAGCCGAATCGCCAGCTCTTGCGCAGAGCGACGACCTAAAGCAATATTGACACAAGCATCTTCACGGGTTTTATCCCCCGTCCAGTGCATCAATTTTTCCCAAATCTCAGGACTTAATAATCCAGCATCCACACCTTGCTGCCTCAAGGCGCTGGCTAATAGGCGCTCACCAAGCTGCAAGGATTCAGCATAGTGCTTGGTCTTTAAAGAATGGCGTATGGAGGCACGCGCTTTACCGGTTCTTACAAAGGCTAACCAACCTGGATTTGGCTGAGAATTCGATGAAGTAACTACCTCGACAATGTCGCCATTTTTTAATTCACTACGTAGTGGTAATTGCAATCCATTAATTTTTACTGCCACACAGGTGTTACCTAAGTCGCTATGAATAGAGTATGCAAAGTCTAGCGCGGTAGCACCGCGTGGGAGCGCCCGAATTTGCCCTTTAGGCGTAAAGACATAAACAGCATCAGGGAACAAATCAATTTTGACATGCTCTAAGAATTCTTGAGAGTCACCACTACTATCTTGAATATCAACCAAAGACTGCAGCCATTGATGCGCACGGTTTTGTACTTCACTCATATCAGGCAATCCATCCTTATACGCCCAGTGCGCCGCAACTCCAGCCTCTGCAATGGCATGCATATCGCCGGTGCGAATCTGGAACTCCACCGGGACTCCAGATGGACCTAGTAATGTAGTGTGAAGCGATTGATAGCCATTGAGCTTAGGAATGGCAATGTAGTCCTTAAACTTTCCAGGCATTGGCTTGTACATTGAGTGCAAGATACCTAATGCACGATAGCATTCATCAATAGTATGTACGGTCACACGGAATGCATAAACATCAAGCACCTGAGAAAAGCTCAAATGCTTACTGCGCATTTTGCTGTAGATGCTAAAAAGAGTTTTTTCTCGACCCTGGAGATGAACCTCTAAATTTAGCTTAGAAAAGGCTAAGCGGGTGGCCTGCAGAATCTTTTCCACCATTTCCTTGCGATTACCTCGCGCCCTTTTGACCGCTTTCTCTATTACTCTAAAGCGCATTGGCATGGAGTAACGAAAACTCAAATCCTGCAAATCGCGATAAATTATATTTAAACCCAAGCGATGGGCAATTGGGGCATAAATCTCAATAGTTTCAGCAGCCACCCTACGGCGCTTTTCTATAGGGACGGCATCTAAGGTACGCATGTTATGCGTTCGATCAGCCAACTTCACTAAAATCACACGAACATCGCGCGCCATCGCCATAAACATCTTGCGAAAGCTTTCAGCTTGCGCCTCAGCATGACTCTGAAACTCTAATTTGTCTAGCTTTGTTAAGCCCTCAACTAATTCGGCAACCTTACTACCAAACTTTTCTACTAGGTCCGCCTTGGTACACCCCGTATCCTCAATCACATCATGTAGTAGAGCCGCCATAATGGATGCAGCATCGAGCCGCCAAGTCGCACAGAGTTCGGCAACGGCAACAGGATGGGTAATGTAAGGCTCGCCGCTATGTCGGTACTGCCCTAAGTGAGCGGTGTCGGAAAAATGAAAAGCTTTTTTAATCTCAATGATCTCTTCCGGCTTGAGATAGCTCAGTTTAGAAAGTAAACCTTCGATTGAAACAACTTGATGTTTGAGAGGTAAATTGGGCGCAGAAGTAGGCCCAAATAAGTGTCGGCTAGACTGAGCTAGCAGGCTGGCAATAATGGATTTTTTTTCGGCTTGAGCGTTCTCTTTAGACGAGGCCTGGCCGTATGAGTCCGATGTGTTTGGATTACCTAAGGGGAGCTCCACACCGGAACCCCTGAATTACAAAGGTACTTTGGTCAACATGTCACGGTCAGTCACACCAGCGGCAACTTCACGCAACGCTACTACAGTTGCTTTATCTCTGGACTCAACACGTGGGGAGTGACCTTGAACCAATTGACGTGCGCGATAAGTCGCAGCCAATACCAGCTCAAAACGATTGGGGATGGTTTTCATACAATCTTCTACGGTAATACGTGCCATGCTCTGTACTCACTTAAATTAACTGCAATGCCTATAGGATAACTGATTAGACCCCAAGCCGTCGTAAAAGCGCCGGATTACGAGCCATGCTTGGCCCCGAACGCAGTCGACTGGCAGCAACAATGTGCCTTAAATCCGACAAAGCTTGATCAAAATGATCATTGACCACAATATAGTCCGCTTCATGGGCATGCCCGAGCTCTAGATGAGCCGCTGCTAGACGCTTTTGAATAGTGACCTCATCGTCCTGCCCCCTTTTACGCAAACGCTCCTCGAGAGCCTCAAATGAAGGCGGAAAGATAAAGATCCATTGCACCTCTGGAATCATTTGACGAATCTGCTGAGCACCCTGCCAGTCAATTTCCAGCATGACATCCCGTCCAGCTTTCATCTGAGCCTCAATCCAGTCCCGAGAGGTGCCGTAAAAATTACCATGCACCTCTGCAAATTCCAAAAACAAACCTTGATCGCGCTCGGCCATAAACTCCTGCTTGGCAACAAACCGATAGTCTTTGCCGTCAACTTCACCAGGTCTAGGGTCCCGCGTCGTTGTAGAAAGGGATAGTTTAAGAGCAGCATCTTCTTGCAATAAAGCATTTACAAGAGAAGATTTTCCTGCGCCCGAAGGGGCCACGATCATGAGCATGCTGCCCTGATAGGCGGGGGTGAGATTGGGCTTAGGGCTAGTCATAAATCAAATAAAAAGGTTACTCTAAATTTTGAACCTGCTCACGCATCTGCTCAATCAGGAGTTTAAGCTCCAAGGCTGCTTGGGTGCATTCCTCTGAAACAGATTTAGAACTCAAGGTATTGGCTTCGCGATTTAGCTCTTGCATTAAAAAATCTAAGCGTTTACCTACAGGGCCTTTACCAGCCAAAGCGGTATCCACCACTTGCAGATGCGTCTTTAGGCGGGCAAATTCTTCAGCAATGTCGATTCTGACCGCATAGAGAACTACTTCTTGACGAATACGCTCCATCAGCTCAGTTCCACCCTTTGCCTGCTCTTGGCTAGCTAAAGCCTCAGATAAGCGCTCGGTAAGCTTTTCTTGATATTGCGATACATACATGGGCACCTTAGGCTCAATCGTTTTCACGATCTCCCGCATTCTGCTAGTAATCGTAGTGAGGACGCCTACTAAAGCCTTGCCTTCACCATGACGGCTTTCCATCAAGGCAGTCAAAGCAGCTCGCCCCGCCTCTACCGTAGCCGCGATCCAGCCCTCTTCTTCGCCCCTAGGCTCAGAAACTATGCCAGGCCAACGCAAAATATCGGAGATACGCAGTTCCTCTGCCTTTGGAAAAGCCTCTTGGGCCTTTTCTTGAAGGGTATATAAGGCGTCAAGGCGATCCCTGTTTAGAGCACCTAGGGCATGAGGATTGGCTTTGGCGGCACCAGCAGCGCCGGCATTTATCCTCCAGGCCGCCCTGAACTCCACTTTGCCCCGCGAAAGCCCTTGAGTGGCCATTTCTCGCAAAGCAGGCTCCGCTCCGCGACATTCGTCTGGAAGACGAAATCCCAAATCCAGAAAGCGGCTGTTAACAGCCCGACATTCCACTTGCAGATCCGCAACCACACCAGCCCCCAGGGAGACTTGGCGAGAAGCGCTGCCATAACCAGTCATGCTCGATATCATAGGGACATTGTAGATTGATACCCAACCGATTAGGACTAAACCCCATGAGCTCCACAAATTTGACCGACTTCACCCGCCCCAGCGGTCGCACTGCAAAACAGTTTCGTCCCGTGAGCATTACACGCGCCTTTACTAAGCATGCCGAGGGCTCCGTATTGATTGCCTTTGGCGATACCAAAGTGCTGTGCACCGCCAGCGTTCTCGAAAAAGTACCTCCTCATAAAAGAGGCTCAGGCGAAGGTTGGGTCACAGCGGAATATGGCATGCTCCCCCGCTCTACCCATACTCGCAGCGATCGTGAAGCGGCCCGCGGAAAACAATCTGGTCGCACCCAAGAAATACAGCGCCTCATTGGACGCGCGATGCGTAGCGTCTTTAATCTAGAAATCCTTGGTGAGCGCACGATTCACCTAGATTGCGATGTCTTGCAAGCGGATGGTGGAACCCGCACAGCCGCGATTACCGGCGCCTATGTAGCCGCGCGTGATGCTATTGATCATTTGCTCAAAAGTGGTGTACTGACTAAAGATCCGATTATTGATAGTGTGGCCGCCATTTCTGTTGGGATCTATCAAGGCGTGTCGGTACTGGATTTAGATTACCCAGAAGACTCTGCCTGCGATACCGATATGAATGTCGTAATGACAGGTAAAGGCGGGATCATTGAGTTGCAGGGTACCGCAGAAGGTCCTGCCTTTTCCCGTACTGAATTAAACGAATTATTAGACTTAGCCCAAGCGGGCATCCAGGAGTTAATCCTCCTCCAACAAGATGCGTTGAAATAAGTAGGCGTGATGGTGCAAAAACTTGTACTCGCCTCCAATAACACCGGCAAGGTTCGGGAATTTCGCGAGCTCTTATTGCCATTAAATTTTGAGATTATTTCTCAAGGCGAGCTAGGCATTCCCTCAGCAGAAGAGCCGCACCACACTTTTGTGGAGAACGCTTTAGCCAAAGCACGACACGCGAGCGCGGCGAGTGGACTGCCCGCTTTAGCGGATGACTCTGGCATCTGTGTGCACGCATTAAACGGCGAGCCCGGTGTTTATTCTGCACGCTATGCGGGTTCAGCCTGTAATGACTTAGCTAATAATCAAAAGCTTATTGCCAGTTTGAGAGAGCACAGTAATCGTGGCGCGCACTATGCATGCGCCCTAGTGATGGTGCAAAGTGCCGGCGACCCAGAACCGCTCATCGTTCAAACCCGCTGGTATGGGCAATTCATTGATGAGGCTACAGGTAGCCATGGCTTTGGTTATGATCCCCACTTCTTTTTACCGAAACTTGGGAAGACGGCAGCTGAGCTAGAGCCTGCAGAGAAAAATAGCCTCAGTCATCGTGGCCAGGCTTTACGTGAACTCATTGCGCAGTTACAAAAACGTGCTTAATTCCACTCAAACTTTAACGAGTCATCCTCAGCTGACGGCTTTGCCACCGCTCGCCCTATACATTCACTTTCCCTGGTGTGAAAAAAAATGTCCTTACTGCGACTTCAATTCGCATCAGGTAAAAAATCCTAATACAAAGGGGCCAGGATTTGATGAGCCTCGCTATATCAAAGCACTGATTACTGATCTCGAAACAGAATTGCCTCGCATTTGGGGGCGACAAGTCCATAGTATTTTTATAGGTGGCGGCACGCCCAGTCTACTTTCCCCCCAAGGCATGGATGATCTTCTCTCCGCCATTCGGGCCCGCATCAATTTAGAGCCTGATTGTGAAATTACTATGGAAGCTAATCCTGGATCGGTGGAAGCGGAAAAATTTGCCGCCTTCGCCAAGTCCGGCATTAACCGCGTATCCCTAGGAATTCAAAGTTTTCAGGATGCACAGCTAAAAGCCTTGGGTCGTATTCATAGTGGCGCGGAAGCAAAGCAAGCCATAGCCATTGCAATGGATCACTTTCAATCAGTCAATCTAGATTTGATGTATGGATTACCCAATCAAAGCCTAGAAGCAGCTAAAGCAGATATTCAAACCGCGCTCTCCTTTAATACACCGCACCTCTCGCTTTACAACCTCACCCTTGAACCCAATACCTACTTCGCTAACTTTCCACCAAAGCTCCCTAGCGAAGATGATATTGACGCTATTTTTGAACAGAACTTGGCCTTGTTAGAGGCAGCTGGCTACCAACGCTATGAAGTTTCTGCTTATGCCAAAAAAGATCAGGAATGCAAACATAACCTGAACTACTGGCGTTTCGGTGATTACATCGGAATTGGTGCAGGTGCCCATGGCAAGATTTCCTTTCCGGACAAAATTACCCGTCAAGTGCGTGAACGTCATCCAGAAACCTATATGCAAGCTATCGAAACACAGGGCAATGCCTTAATCGAAGCTCGGGACATTTCAGCCAAAGATCTGCCTTTTGAATTTATGCTTAATACCCTGCGGTTAACAGCCGGCGTAGATACCAATACCTTTGGCGAGCGCACTGGACTCCCGCTTAGTGTTATTGCCAAAAATTTAGATGAGGCCAGTAAAAAAGGGTTACTTGACATTAACCCCAGCAAACTGAAAGCAACTGAGCAAGGATTGCGTTACCTCAACAATTTGCAAGAAATATTTTTATAAAGCGCCCAGCATCAAGCGGTGCCGTGAAAGCGCTACTTATTTACCAGACCATTTTGGTGGCGTGCCATTTAGAAATGAAGATACCCCATTTTTAAAGTCAGTACTGCCATAGCATTGCGCAATTAAATCGCTGCAGTCGGGTAAATTGTTTTTGATGAGACGCGCGATAGTGATCTTGGAAGATTTTTGTGTCAGCGGTGCAAGTTGGCTTAAATGCTGCGCCAAAAGTAGCGCCTCCTTCTCAAGATCCTCAGCATTGTAAGTTG
>CAIMZP010000036.1 GCA_903846025.1 uncultured beta proteobacterium
AACTAACACACAAAAATCAGATTGCGTAGTGGTATTTGACTGCTTAAAGAATTAAGCTAAAAAATGAGTTCTATTCGGGGAAATGAATAGAGCTCTTTTATCTTACATTGCATTCATCGCAATGTATTTCTGGATCATCTTGCTAAATGAATAATGCAGTACTTATCTACAGCCCCCATTTTTTCTTAGCTTTAGCAATTACTCAGGGAAATGGCACTCCAACTTTAATGGTGAGGGGTGATGCCCTCAATTTGCACTCAATGGAATGGTGGGCCAAAGGATCGGGTGCTTGATATAGTGGATCAAGAGATTTTCCTCGGGCGTCAGCCCATTCTTAATGCCAAGCGTGAGACTGTGGCATATGAAATTCTTTTTCGCTCAAAAAATAGCCTTACTAGCGCGGATATTACAGATGATCTCGCATCCAGTACGCATGTGATTGTCAGCGCAATGAGCCACTTTGGTTTGGATTCCGTCTTAGGTCAATGTGATGGCTTTATTAATGTCACCGCCGACTTACTCATGAGTGACACGATGGAGTTGCTTCCACCGGAGCGCATTGTTTTGGAGCTCCTTGAGCATGTACAAATTAATCAAGCTTTAGTAGATCGTTGTAATGACTTAAAGAGTAGAGGCTTTCGTCTAGCCTTAGATGATTTCTCCTATCGATCTGAATATGATGCCATCTTGCCTTTGGTGGACTTTATCAAGGTGGATCTGAGGGCTACTCCTTGTAAAGATGTTTTTTCGGTGCTCAGCCATATCCGCAGAACAACGTCAGCCATCTTCCTAGCCGAAAAAGTAGAAACCGAGGAAGAGTTCGAGGCCTGTAAAGACCATGGCTACACGCTCTTTCAGGGATATTTCTTTTCAAGACCCACCGTATTACGTAGTAAAAAACTGAACTCACAAAAACACAGTCTCATGCATATTATTGGCATCTTATTTGGTGATGCCAGCGTCAATGATTTAGAGCCAATTTTTAAAGATAATCCTGAGCTTATTTTGGGTTTATTGAGGCTGGTTAATTCAGTCGGAATCGGTGGTGGGCGCTTGCATATTACGACTGTACGTCAGGCCTTAGTGATCCTTGGTCAAAAGCAATTGCTGCGTTGGATGCTGTTATTGGTTTATGCCGAACCGGGGTGTAGGGCAAATAGTGAGTTAATCCAACGCGTGATTAATCGTGCCAGTTTTATGGAGTTGCTGACTCAGCATGCCCATTTTTTACATTCCGGATTAAGTGACCAAGCGCATATGGTGGGCATGCTGTCATTAGCCCATACAGTGATACAGGACCCCCTTGAAGAGTTGCTCGATCAAATTGGTTTAGCCGATCACCTAAAAAGTGCTCTATTGCGCAAAGAGGGTGCGTTGGGGCAGGCCTTGCTATTGACTGAGGCTATTGAAGCCGCTGATTTTATTAAGGTAGATTCCGTCAGACACGGTTTGGGCTTGTCTGTACAGGATATTACCGAGATTCAATTGCAGGCCATTTCAAGGGCAAATGAATTTAGTAGGCAACTTCCCTAGGCTCCACTCAAAAGGGACGATTTTTTATATTTATACGAAAAAAATCAACAAAAAATTAAAGTTTTATATAAATTTGCCGAAAAAATCATTAAGAACATAGTTTTAGATGAAACGTAATGGCGAGATGCATCCTTTTATGAAAGTAAATTGACGGGGAGTGGTCATGAGTAAGGCAAAAGAGTGTTTTAAATCACTAATAGTTAAAATCATTTTTGGTGAAAATTTACGGCAGTGGCAATGCAAAGAATGGGTCTGTACCGACCCCAAGGGGAATTAAAGACTTATAGCATTGCTTTAATGCGCACCCTGCAAAGTGGAGCATGAGGTGACTTAGAGGAAATTCTCCTTCTACTTTCTAGTATGATAGAGGCTCACCCTTCGTCAGTTTGTGTGAAGCGTTGATTAATCGCGACTTTATCTCACTTTCGGCTATTTTTAGCCTGTGGAAGGAGGATAAGAAAGCGTATTAATGGCATTAATGAAACCAATACGCATTGCAGTAGCTGATGATCACGCTATTTTGAGGGATGGCCTTTGCCAAATCCTGATGACAAACCCTGGGATTGAAGTTATTGCTCAAGTAGAGACGGGGGCGGAGGCCATTAGGCTGGCTGAAGATCCTACTCTGGACTGCCTTCTTTTGGACATTAGCCTCCCTGATCGCAGTGGCATTGATGTGATTAAGGCGATTCGTCGTGACAATAAGAAGTTACCCATCTTAATCCTCTCTATGCACCCTGAAGATCAGTATGCTATTCGGGCCTTAAAAGCGGGCGCCTCTGGATACGTTAATAAAGCGGCTTCAACAAAGGAGCTGTTAACTGCCATTCGACAGGTTGCGTCAAATATTAAATTCATTAGTCCTGTAGTGGCGGAGTTGTTAGCCGATCGCATTGGTGAGGTGGATCACGAGGAGCCACACACCCTTTTATCTGATCGTGAGTATCAGTTTCTAGTGAAGGTCGCCTCGGGTATGACGGTTACCGAGATTGCCGATGAAATGGCTTTATCCGTAAAGACGGTTAGCATGTATCGTACGCGCGCTTTAAAAAAGATGAATATGAAAACCAATGCGGAATTAACCCATTACGCCATAAAAAATAGTTTAGTCGGCTAAATATCGCCACCTTGAGGGCTGGCTAAGTGCATTAACTGTGCCCCTGCGCGTAAGGCAATTCTCAGAGTTACATGGTTTTTCTTGGTTTTATATCTCCTTTGGCTGGGCATGAGATTGACTAAGATACCTCTCTTCTGACATTCATTGCATTCACACCAATAGATAATTCATAAAACGTGCACAACCAAGAAATGATCTCTCTTTATGAATCAATGGTGGAGATTAGTCGCCAAATGTTGGAAGCTGCACGTCGTCAGGATTGGGATGGTTTGGGTAGATTGGAGGTGTTATGTCAGGGCTATATCCATCAAATACCAGTGTATGACGAGCGTGCACCCCTAAGCCCCCAGGTACTCGAAAAAAAAGTGGCGATGCTAAAAAAAATTTTATCAAACGATAAAGAGATTCGGGAGTTGATGGAGCCCTGGATGGCAAGACTTAATCAGATTATGGGTGCCAGAATTGCCGGAAGCTCTAAATCTGCAGATAAGGAAGGCTAGGTCTTTTTGATCTAAGGCATACATGATCAGTGGGCCATCAAAACTAGATCTCATTACTCCAGTGGATAGGGTTGCTCTCACCCAAGCTAGCAATCATGGGACACGTTTTATTGCTGGTACTCTTTACCTTGGCGAAGTCATTGCCCAATTAGATGAACATATGGTGGCTGTTCGCTTAGGTGGTGATATTTTCTCCATGAAATTGGGTAAGGACATGACGCCTGGACAGATGCTTACTTTTAAGTATCTTAGTGCTGACCCTAGGCCGAGCTTTTTATTGTTAAAACAAGCCTCAGTAGGATCCCGGGTAGATCAGCAGGTGGACATAAGTACTGCAAGTGCTTTAATCAATCAATATCAACACGAATCTGACCTACATTTAACGTTAAACCATGCTACTGGGGTTGAAGTGATGCATTCATATCTAGTGAACGCACCCAACAACCCCCTAGATACAGCGCAGGAGTTGAAAAATGCCATCTCCTTAAGTGGCTTGTTTTATGAATCCCACTTAGCAGATTTTGCTGAGGGCAAGCGCTCTGTCGATTTGATATTTCAAGAGCCGCAAAACCAGACTCAATTTGATGTCTCTCAGGGAGTGGCTAAGCAGTTAGATGTATTGGAGCGTCAGGCTTTACGGTGGAGCGGCTTGATTTGGCCTGGTCAGGTCATGGACTGGACTATTGCAGCAGATGAAGCCAGTAGGGAGGATTCGCAATGGATTTCTACCCACTCTCAAGGATTGGCAGAAGATGTGGGCATCACAAGCACTGTAGAGTTAGATTTTCCAAGTCTTCATAAAGTGGTAGCCAGGTTTAATGTGCGTAATTCTATTTTGCGAATTCAGATTGAGGCGGCCGATCCAGATGTAGAGGCCTTATTAAAAGGCGAACTTAGAGTCTTAAATGATGCCCTGAAAAATAGCGGTCAAAATCTAGAATCGCTTTCGGTGAGACCTTATGAGTGAACCTAAATTTGTTCAGCAGGCGGTAGCATTGGCCTATGTGCAGGGGGAGTTTGCCCCTAAAGTGGTTGCGAGTGGACGCGGAGTTGTCGCTGAGCAAATTATTGCCAGGGCAAATGAACATCAAGTGTATGTGCACCAGTCCAAGGAGTTGGTTGGATTATTAATGCAAGTTGACCTAGATGATCACATTCCACCTGAGCTCTATACGGCGATTGCCGAAGTCTTGGCGTGGCTGTATCGTTTGGAGCAGGAAAAACTTGACATCCTCCCCTCCCTAAGACCGTGAAGGTCTTCGCCAGCAATCTAAGCGCTAAGCGCAAGATTACTGCGAAAGGGAAGGGATTCCTACAGCTAGACGCGAATGTCCTCGCGCAAGAATATTCCTGGCCGCATTGAGGTCACGGTCATTGACCGAACCACAATCTGAACAAGTCCATTCTCTTATTCCAAGTCCTGC
>CAIMZP010000037.1 GCA_903846025.1 uncultured beta proteobacterium
ATGCAGCCGCATTTGAACCTTGAGCGTTCAATGTTGCAAGTGAAGCGTTAACACCAGATTGACCTGTGGAAATGGCGTCAAGAGCAAGCTTAACGAAGGCGATGGCAGCAGTAGCGCCCGCAGTAGTGGATACGTCCTCTCCGGTTGCATCAAGAGCTGTTACATCTGTGGCAGCAATCGTAGTTGTATTTGTGGATACAGGACCTGTTTGTACTGTCATAGCGGCAAATACATCGGCGCCATTTAGCTCGGTTGCAGTGGAAAGGCTCTCCACTTGTGTCGCTAATGAGCTAAAAGTCGCTTGCAATGCAGTTTTATCTGAATCTTGCAAACCAGCATTGCTTGCTTGAGTAGCAATTTGACTCATTTGTTGCAAGAGGTCAGCCATTGAGTTCAGTGCTGTGTTGGCAACATCTAAAGTATTCGAAGCTTGACCAATGTTTTGGCCAGCCTGCGTGTAACCTGTTACTTGGGTTGTCAAACGGGTTACTTGGCCACTTTCAGCTGAGTTCAAATTCTTTTTGCCGGTAGCTAATTGGTTTTGTACATCAGCAATTTTTGACTGGACGTCATTGATGCCGCTTGAAAGTGTTGATGCTAATGCTGTAATTGCGCTCATGATAGTTCCTTAAGTTTAAGTAAAGCAAACCACTATTGGTCTGCAATAAAAATAAAGCATGGTCATACCCAATGTATAAACATACCAACCTACTACAAGGACATCAGTGCGTGATACGTAGACCACATCAACAGTGCCATTTGTTAGTCTTACGACTAACTTGTTTCTAACTTCTAATGAAGTTAAGTTCTATATTCTCTTTATCGGCGGGTGGAAGGAAGACTTTAGGGTTGGCGTGAAGATAATTTAAATTATTTACAGCTTCTTCCTTTTTCCCCGGCCGTGCTGATGCTGAGATAGGTCTTTTCTTGCTAGCCTAGCTTGCTTAGTAGCGTATACACAGCTAAATTATTGTTCAGCATCTGCAGTTGGGATTGCAGTGCGGGCTTATCTAGATTTTGCAATGAGGCTAGCTGGGATTGTGAGCTTGTTGTAATGCCATTAATTGCATTTGCTTTTGCACTCAATTGTTTTGCGCTCGTCTTGAGTGATATTTGGCCGTTGTTTACGGTGGCGATAGCGCTGGCAATAGATGACAGCGCTGAATTTGCATCGGCAATGGATTCAAGCTTAATGCCTCCTAATGCCCCCATCGTAATCATGCCGTAGATATTAACTGGCTGAATATGGGTGCGAGAGGCGGGGGTATTATCAATGCCCGTTTTAACGTTAACGCCCGCAGTACCGCTTAATAGATTTGAGCCATTCACGCTAGCGGTAGTAGCAATTTTTCCGATATCAGTCACTAGTTTCTGAAACCGGTTATTCAAATTGATGGCGTCTAAATTGGAGAGGCTAGGGTTAGTTGCCTGGTTGGCAAGAGCCTGCATTTGGCGAAGCAAATCACCAATCGAGGTCAAACCTTTTTGAGCGCTAGTAATAACGCTTTGAGCTCCACCAATGCTTTGGGTTACGGCAGTGTATGCACTGGCATTGCTGGATAGGTTGGTGATCGTACTTTGATCAGCCGCGCTAATAATTTTGTTGCCAGTATTTAGCTGTGTCTTAATCAGGTTAATTTTCGACTGCGTGTCTCTTAAATAGCTTGAGTAGGCAGAATAGGCCGAGGGATTAATAGTGCTCATAGTGAGATATTCCTCAGCCTTGCGCTTACGGTTTGATTAAACCAACAGCGTTAGAAATCAGGCCATCAGCTACTTTGGCTGCGTCCACGGTAAAACTACCGCTGGCAATGGCACTCTTGATGTCTTCTACTTTGCCAGCATCAAATGCTGGACTTGCTGACACGGCAGCCTCTAAGGCTTTTAATTGACTCGATTTAGTAGCTGCAGTAGTGCCTGATGTAGAGGGTTGTTCAGCTAGTTTTTGGGCAGCTGAGCTAGCGCTAGCAGAAGCGCTTTCTGTTTTTTCAATGCCGGTATTGAGAATGCTTTTCAGTGAGTCATTGATTTTCATGGGGTATGCTTTGCGTAGTGATTGATTACATAACTTTTAACGGTAAATTTTCTTCAAACTTTAATAATCTACTCTTATCCACGCCTTTTCTCATTGTTTATTAAACAAATAACTTATCACTTTAAAAAGAATTAGTTATCAGATTGGCTCTATTTTGCATTCACTACCACTTGCCCACTTGCATTTGCCGTGCCAGTAATCACTTGCCCACCAATCATTCTGACTTGAACCACCTGCCCATCTGTTGCATTATTAATAGCCTGCCCCTCAGTGCTAACTGAAAAACCATTGCCTGCACTAACTACTCTAACGGTCTGATTTTGCTGAATAACTAATGTTTGTTTGAGCATATCTTGGCGAATGACACTGCCAGCTGTCAGGGACATTTTGACAGTACGCCCCAGAATTTGGGAGTTATTGGTAAAAATGCCCGCGGGCAGGGTAGTTAAATCCCCCTTTTGCATCTGTAACTCGCTATTTGCAATAACCTGTCCTTGGTAAAGTGGGGTTGCTGCGACAACATAGTCGGCAAAAATGCTGACGTTGGCCTGCACATAAAAAGTCCAGGAGGTGGGGGAGCTACAGCGAATACCCACCGAAGTTTTGCCCCAAGCACGGCTACCTGCTGGGAAGAACGCTTCTGGAGAGGGGCAAAATGCCAATCTGAGATTGGGGTCAATTGGGGTAACGCTGACTTCCACCTTGCCGGGAGACCCTACGCTCTGGGCGATCAAAAATTCTTTTGCTTTCAGGTTCAGAATTCTTAAATCCTGAGGTGCCTCGGTCTGGGATTGGGCGGTAACGGGGATGGCCAAAAAAAGAGCACCCATAATAGCTAGCAAGCCTATGGCTAGTCTGTTGAAGGGGGGTGGATGGTTTAACGTTGAAAAGCTCATGCCATGATTTTACGAATAGCGCAAATCATCAATGGGCAAATTAGCCTGTAAATTCCCCGTTTAATCCTTGGATTAAGAAAAGAGTAAACAAATTATATTACTTCACATGGAAGTAAAACATGACTCAATATATCTATCGGCAGGAAAAATATTTTCTTTAGTGCAAAAGGAAAAATAATATGACTGGCTTAGATTCAATCTTCGGTTTTCATGAGGCGGCCCTCAAGGTGAGAGAGCAACGCCAAGAATTGCTTGCCGCCAATATTGCTAACTCAGACACACCAAATTATAAGGCGAGGGATATAGATTTTTCTTCAGCCATGAAAAATGCCCTTGCAGTCAAGGAACGTTCAGTGGGTGGCGCAGGAGCAACTACAGGCATGGCTACAACTTCAGCTCTGCACTTGTCAAATGGTGCCACACCCTCTGCTGGCAATGGAAATTTTGGCGATGTGCTCTTTAGATCTTCGGTGCAAGACAGCGTTGACGGCAACACTGTTGACGGAGATGTAGAAAGAAATGCCTTTACCGATAACGCTATTCGCTATGAAGCCAGCTTAACAATGCTTAAGTCGGACATTAAAGACATGATGTCAGCGATTCAAGGTTAATTTAACAGGAGATCTTAATGTCATCCTTACTCAATATTTTTAATATTTCAGGCTCAGCCATGAGTGCTCAGTCTCAACGCCTAAACGTCGTTGCCAGTAACCTGGCCAACGTAGATAGCGCAACTAGTGCTAATGGCCAGCCCTACAAAGCCAAACAGGTTGTTTTTAGCGCCGTCGCTAGCGGCTCTCCCGAGGTTAATGGGGTTAAGGTGAAGCAGATTATTGAAGACACTTCACCACCCAAAATGGTGCACGATCCCCACAACCCATTAGCAGATGCCAATGGTTTTGTCTCGATGCCCAATGTCAATGTCACTCAAGAGATGGTGAACATGATTTCCACCTCACGGGCTTACCAAAACAACGTAGAAACCATGAATGCTGCCAAGTCAATGTTACAAAAAACATTGAGCCTTGGCCAATCTTAATCATCAATATAGCGGAACTTAGGAGAAAAATATGAGCACAATTCAGGGAGCTAGCACTTCAAATGCCAATGCATTGATGCAGGCAATGAATGGTGCCTCGGCATCATCCAATACAAGCACCAGCACATCAAGCTCTACATCAACATCTTCAGCTCAGTCACTACAAGACAACTTCATGACGATGTTGGTTGCGCAGATGCAGTATCAAGACCCAACTAATCCAGTTGATAGCGCCCAGATGACAAGTCAATTGGCACAGATTCAGACGGTGCAGGGCATTGGCAGTTTAAATACCTCAATGTCATCCATGGTGAGCAGCTTAAATGCTAGTCAAGCGTACCAAGCATCAAGCATGATTGGCCATACCGTGATGGTTTCTGGAAATGCATTCCAGTTAACGAGTGGTCAAGGTTCTTTTGGCGTTCAACTACCTTCCTCTGCAGATAGTGTGAAAGTCAATGTGATTAATTCAGCCGGCCAAACTGTTAATACCATTAATTTAGGCGCACAAGCTGGCGGCACAATTCCAGTAGCTTGGAATGGAAAAGATGCTAGCGGTATTACAGCTCCCGATGGTGCTTACTCATTCCAAATTGCCGCTACCTCTAGCGGTAAAGCAGTGGCTGCAACAGGCCTAACTTATGCAGGGGTAAGTAGCGTGGCTAATGGTGCTAATGGCGTCACATTAAATCTGGATAACAACTCAACAGTTGGTATCGCCAACGTAATGCAGATTCTTTAATTTTAATAATTCACTCTTAGGAGACCGACATGTTCTTTGATCAAGGTTTAAGTGGTTTAAATGCAGCAGCCCAGAGTTTACAAGTTTTGGGAGAAAATATCGCCAATGGCAGCACTGTTGGATATAAAACGGCCCGAGTGAATTTCACAGACATTATGGCTAATACATTAAACACTGCAAGCTCTGGTGTGAGTCTACAAACTGGCGCTGGCCCAGTCAGCTCTAATATTCAGCAGCTCTTTACTCAAGGCACCATTACTACCACAACCAACCCATTGGATGTTGCTATCAATGGAAGAGGTTTTTATCAGCTTACAGATCCAACTACAAGTAAGATTTCGTATACACGTGATGGCCAATTCCAGATTAATAATACTGGCAACTTAGTAAGCGCTGGTGGACAAAAGGTCTCTGGCTATGCAGCGGTTGGCGGCGTCGTCGGAGCGACTGTTACACCATTAAATTTAAGTGGCTTTGGATCGTTTCAAGGAAACTCTGCTTTGGGTTTAACCGCTGATGCTAACAGCACCTTATCTGGTTACAGCATTAATCCTGACGGTACTATCGTCGGAACTTATGCAGTGAGTACGACATTGTCCGCACAAGCCACTGCAGCGGCTGCGTTAATTGTGCCAATTGCCCCAAGCACAACATTAACCGTAGCACAGCAGACTCAGCTTACGGCCTTAAACGCTGTAAGTAACTCCCCATCAACTCAGGTTACTTTGGGTCAATTGGCATTGGCAAGCTTTCCAAGTGAAACGGGTTTAAGTGCATTGGGAACCAATTCTTGGGTTCAAACATCGCAGTCAGGTGCACCAACCATTGGAGCGCCGGGTGTTGGTGGCTTAGGTGCACTACAGTCATCTGCGGTGGAGACGTCAAATGAAGACCAAACGTCTGACATGGTTGGCTTGTTAGCTGCGCAGCGTGCATATCAAGCCAATGCGCAAACCATCAAAGCCGAAGATCAAATGGCGCAAACCTTGGTTAACTTATAGGCTAATTCGCCTTAATTATTTAATTTCATAATCGCAAACGGAAAGGGAAAAATATGGATCGCATGATTTTTACAGCAATGACAGGCGCTCAGCATATTCTCGATCAACAGGCTACCAACTCTCATAATTTGGCTAATGCCACATCTACTGGGTTTAAGGCGCAGATTGATACTTTCCGCGCAGTGCCAGTGATTGGTGATGGTTTGGCTACTCGCACCATGGTTGTAAATGCAACATCGGGTGCGGATTTCACGCCAGGTGCAATTCAACAAACAGGTCGCAGTTTAGATGTGGCTGTAGAGGGCAAAGGTTGGTTCTGTGTGCAGCGTGCTAATGGCGCTGAGGGTTATACCCGCAACGGATCGTTTAAGGTGAGCGCCAATGGTATTTTGCAAACAGCCAGTGGACTTAATGTATTAGGTGATGGTGGCCCAATTAGCATCCCGCCAAATGCCAGCATTACTATTGCTGGTGACGGCTCTATGTCAAGCGTTAATGATGGTGAGGTCCCTCAGCTCACAACGCCACTAGATCGCCTGAAATTAGTCAATCCAGAGGAAACTAATTTGGTGCGCGGGGACGATGGTTTATTCAATACTCGCAATGGCGCTCCTGCCCAGGCTGATGCCACGGTCAAAGTGGTGCATGACGCCCTGGAAAGCTCGAACGTCAACGTGGTGCAGGGGATGGTCAATATGATCTCCTTGGCTCGTCAGTTTGATATTCAAATGAAGCTGATGCAAAACGCTGAGAGTAACGACAGTAAAGCGGCTCAACTCTACAGTTTGGCTTAAGTCTTTTTGTGAAAAGATACTCATTAATGATTGTTGGTTAACTTCAAAGTTGGCTTATATAAAAGGAAATAAAAAATGATTCGCTCTTTGTGGATTGCAAAAACAGGTTTAGATGCGCAACAAACGCAAATGGACGTGATTACCAATAACTTGGCAAACGTGAGCACGAATGGTTTTAAACGTTCACGCGCAGTGTTTGAAGATTTGCTCTATCAAAATATGCGTCAAGCAGGAGCGCAATCCTCTCAGCAAACGCAATTGCCATCAGGGATGCAATTAGGTACTGGTGTAAAGCCCGTAGCAACAGAGCGTATTTTTTCACAAGGGAACTTGCAACAAACAAGTAATAACACTGATATTGCGATTAACGGTAGTGGCTTTTTTCAGGTATTAATGCCAGATGGTAGCGCAGCGTATACCCGTGATGGTAGCTTTCAGATGAATGCTACAGGGCAATTAGTTACTGCAAGTGGCTACACAGTGCAACCCGCTATTACGATTCCTGCTAATGCACAGAGCGTTACGGTTGGTCGTGATGGCGTGGTGTCGGTTACTTTACCTAATTCAGTAGCGGTAACGCAAGTAGGTACCATTCAGCTGTCTACATTTATAAACCCAGCTGGCCTAAGCGCTAAGGGTGAAAACTTGTATGTAGAAACGGCTTCTTCGGGGAATCCGAATACAACGACACCCGGCCTAAATGGTTCAGGTATTTTGCAACAAGGTTACGTAGAGACATCGAACGTGAACGTCGTTGAGGAAATGGTCAATATGATTCAAACTCAACGTGCTTATGAGATCAATAGTAAGGCCGTTTCAACTTCAGACCAAATGCTGCAAAAGTTAGCGCAACTGGGCGGTTAATTACTGCTAGCTTGAATCAAAATATTTGCACATGAAAAAACAATTTCTATCTCATTGGTTTTGTACTCCCAGTTTGGTATTAAAAGTCGCCGCAGGATTCGGGTTCGTATCCGTATTGGGCGCCTGCTCTGTCACGCCAAGCACCATTACACAAAACCCGGGCACTGCCAAAACATCAATTTACACCATGCCAGAGCCAAGCCCTGGATCAATCTATAGCCCCGCTAGCTATCGTCCTATGTTTGAGGGACGTCGCGCGCGTATGGTGGGTGATATTGTGACAGTGAATATTGTTGAAAATACTGCAACCACCAAAGATGGTGGTGGTTCGGCTAGTAAAAAGGGTACGGCTAACAGTGCATTTGCCAATATGTTTAGTAATATCGTAGAGCCAACCTTTAAGACGAGCAATGACAGTGGTTATGAAGCAAAAGCGGCAAACAATACAAGTAATACCTTTAACGGATACATTACGGCTTCCGTAGTGGATGTGAAGCCCAATGGACACTTGGTTGTGGTTGGCGAAAAGCAGGTCGCCTTTGATCAAGGCGTGGAATTTGTGCGTTTCTCTGGTGTCGTTAACCCGGACATGATCACTACCAATAATACGGTGTCCTCAAATACAGTAGCGGATGCCAGAATTGAGTACCGCACCAACACTACTTTAGACTGGGCTAACTTTGGCACCATGGTGAACCGCTTTTTCTTGAGCATTGCACCTTTTTAATTCGGACTTATGCAATTCTTAATTAAACTTTTTCTTCGCTTATTTACGTTATCTCAGACCATATTTGCGTATGGCGGCATCGTTCTAATGATGACTGCGGTATCTCCGGCACATGCTGAGCGTATCAAGGATTTGGCGAACATTCAGGGGGTCCGTGATAACCAATTGATCGGTTACGGTTTGGTGGTTGGCCTTGAGGGTACTGGCGACCAGACAACTCAAACGCCATTTACTTTGCAAACGACGATTAGCATGTTGCAAACAATGGGTGTTACCTTGCCGCCTGGATCGTTTACGACCATGCAATTAAAAAATATTGCGGCTGTGATGGTGACCACTACGCTACCAGCCTTTGCACAATCTGGCCAAACATTGGATGTTACCGTTTCATCCATGGCAAATGCTAAAAGCATTAAAGGCGGCACTTTATTAATGACGCCTTTAAAGGGTGCTGATGGAAATACCTATGCGATTGCGCAGGGCAACCTTGTAGTCGCAGGAGCAGGGGCTTCTGCCAATGGAAGCTCCACTTTAATTAATCAATTGAGCGTTGGTCGAATTTCAGCTGGTGCTACGGTTGAGCGGACTATTCCCAATAATATTGCCCAGCTAGAATTTATTAACTTAGAATTAAAAGAGTCTGATTTTTCTACAGCCATGTCAACTGTTAAGGAAATTAATAAGGCCTTTGGCCAGGATATTGCCTTTGCAAGGGATGCCCGTGTGATTTCGGTTCGCCCCAACAATACTGACGGTAATCGCGTCGGATTTTTAGCTGCATTAGAGTCTCTCAACGTAAATCGTGCCAAGGGGAGCGCCAAGGTTATTATCAATGCCCGCACTGGTTCAATTGTCTTAAATCAATCGGTTACCTTAGATAATTGTGCCGTGGCGCATGGTAATTTAAGTGTGGTTATTAGTACTGCACCGGTTGTTAGTCAACCCAATGCATTTGCAAATGGTAGAACTGTTGAATCCAAAGTATCGCAAATCTCGATCAATCAAGATCCAGGTAATGTAATTCAGCTCGGTGGCGGTACTTCGCTTTCAGATGTGGTGAGAGCGCTCAATGCCGTTGGTGCAACACCCCAAGATCTTTTGGCTATTTTGCAGGCAATTAAAGCGGCCGGCTCTTTGCGTGCTGATCTAGAAATCATTTAACCACTTCAGACTTATGGCTAACTCCATTAATTCATCAGGCACTGTTGATCTTACGAATCAGCTGGCCATGGACGCCAATGGTTTAAGCTCTCTAAAGCGCTCTGCCAAAGCGGATTCACCGGAAGCGATTAAAGGCGTTGCCAAACAATTTGAAGCCGTATTTGTCAATATGATGCTCAAGAGCATGCGCGATGCAACGCCCAAAGAGGGGCTGTTTGATAGCGAGCAAAGCAAGATGTTTACATCAATGCTAGATCAACAGCTAAGTCAAAAGATGGCTGATAAGGGGATTGGCTTGGCGGATATATTGGTAAGGCAGTTAACCAAGGCTAAATCTAGCGCTGCAAATATTGCAAAAGACAGCTCGCCACTACCCTTAGCTAATAACTTTCATACTTTGAATGCAGTGAAATCTACTAGCACTCTGAATGCTGCAAAAGTGGAGTCGAATCAGGGTGCAGGTAATACTGCTAAGTCTTCCAAAATCAAAGCGTATCAAGAAGCCGCCGCTCAAGCTCCAAACATCCCGTTAGCACGGGATGCCACTCTTGAGGCTGTATTAAATACCGCCCTTGATCGCAGTGATGATGTAGAAGATGCCGATCAAACGATGTTCTCCGTGAATGCCCAATTAAATGAAATTGCGCAGCCTTGGATTAAAGACGCTGTAGGTAAATTAGATCAAGCATCAGGTGAGTTGAAAGGCAATATTTCAGATGCCATAAAAAATCAAATCCTACCAATAGGTATGGGGTTAGTTAATAAGGTGACAACAGCAGCTTCTGTTGTGGCGAAAAATATCGCTAGCGGCAGCTTCGTTAATAGAATGGCTACTCATGCCCAAAAAGCTAGCCAAGAAACAGGCTTGCCAGCAGATTTTATGATGGGGCAAGCAGCCCTTGAGACTGGCTGGGGTAAGAGAGAGATTAATGGTCTTGACGGCCTGCCAAGTAATAACTTATTCGGTATTAAGGCAAATGCAAGTTGGACTGGAAAAGTGGTCACCGTACAAACGAGCGAATATATTAATGGAATCAAGCAGCCAAAAATTGAAAAATTTCGCGCCTATGATTCCTATGCTGAGTCATTTAAAGATTTTGCCAACATGATTAAGAATAGCCCGCGCTATCAAAATGTCATGAATAACTTGCAAAGCGCTACTGACTATGCTCAGGCGCTCCAGAGTGCAGGTTACGCTACCGATCCCCAATATGCTCTAAAGTTGGCCGGCACAATTAAGCAAATTCAGCCTTAAAAAAACTCTTTAGGCTTGGTAGGCTATTTTAGCCAGCCCTATAAAAACTTGTAAATCCAAATTTTAAGTGCTGCAAATAATCTTCAGAGCAGATCATTCCTTTGCAATCCACATCATTATGAACGTCCCAAGTAAGCGACCTTACTAGAGCAGACCATGTTGTCTTAATTGAGCTATGTGACGGAGCTTGGCTCTTGATCATGTAGGGCCTTGTCTTACGCTTTGTTCAGTAGCTGACCTTCATTCACATTTATTAAAACATTTCAACGCAAACCTATGAGATAGCTGGGTTTCCTCGCTCTTATTCGCTAATTCAATTTGTCATTCAAATAGTAAAGTCATCCCTAAATCTCGGTGAAGGCGTATGAAATCTGGAGGCAAAGGGGATTTGGTGGTGAGGAAAAATACGGAAGCTTAATCATTTCAATTTTTATATTAAGAAGTCATAAACACAGCATTATTTTTAAACTTATTTAACGAATAAACCTCTTTAGGAGAAATACATGGCACTAGTTAAAAAACCAACCGCATCAACTGCAAGTTTAGGCGCAGATATTAAGGGTAATGCAGCTTCCAATCGTGAGGCTGATGCCGCGCGTAAAAAAGCAAGAACCCTGGGCAAGCAACAACAGGCTGCTGAGCGTATTGCCGCTGCAACTGCCGAATTGGCTTCGGGTATTGCTGAAGCTGCCGCTGCAACCGAAGAGTTAAAGCGTATATCAGATCAAATTGCCACGGTCGCAGAAGAAGCGTCTGGCGCGGCCCAGGAATCATTAGCTGGGTTTACGCAGGTAGCGGGCGCTATTGATCGCCAGCTACAAAATGCTGACATTAGCCAGTCTAAATTAGAGGCAACTCAAGGTTTGATCGTTTCAACTAGCAATGATATTGCTGAGCTTATTACTAATGTAGGTATTGCCGCTCAACGTCAAGCAGCTTCAGTAACAATGGTTATCGAGCTGGAAAAGCAAGCGGCTAACATCGGAGATATCGTTAAAGCTGTTGCCCGTATTGCTGATCAAACTAATCTATTGGCATTGAACGCTGCAATCGAAGCAGCTCGGGCTGGGCAGCATGGCAAGGGATTTGCTGTTGTTGCTGATGAAGTCAGAACTTTGGCAGAAACTTCAGAAAAGAGCGCCAAACAGATTCAAGAGTTAGTCGGTCAAATTCAAGATGATGTGAAGAATATTGCAACGGGTATTAATACTTCTGCAGAAACTATGGAATCTGAGGCAGTTAAAGCTCAAGTAATCACAGTTCAGAATGAACAAATTCGTTTAGATACAATCGCTTGCGTTGTCGGTATTCAGGAAATTGCAACGGGCGCAACCCAATCTAACGCTGCCGCTGAACAGGCATTGAAGGGCTCACAGGATATAGCTGCTGCTGCAGAAGAGCAATCTGCTGCTGCCGAAGAGGGTGCTAAAACCGTTGATGAGCAAGGCTCAGCATTAGCCCAAGCAGAACAAGCAGCTCAGTCTTTAGCTGAATTGAGTGAAGATCTTAAAAACTCTACCGATGTGGCTAAGAGCGCTGAAGAGGTAGCTTCTTCTGCCGAACAATTATCTTCTGCAGTACAAGAAATTAATCGTGCTGCTGCGCAAGTAATGACTGCCATAGAGCAAATTAGTAGAGCTGCTGGAACACAGTCTGCAGCCGCTGATCAATCTGCCGCTGCCATTACCCAAATTGAAACTGGTTTAGAGGTTTCACAGGCTCGTGCAACAGACATTGGCTCAAAAATTACAACCATTCAATCTCTCTTGGGAGTTAATAAGACAAGTGTTGATGCTTTGATCGTTGGAATTACTACCTCTGTAGAGGCAACTATTGAAAGTGTTAAGAAGGTCAAAGATTTAGAGCTGGTATCCCGTCGTATTGATAAGATCGTTGAAGCAATTTCAACTGTATCCATTCAAACCAATATGTTAGCTGTTAACGGTGCTATTGAAGCGGCTCGTGCCGGTGAGTTCGGTAAGGGTTTTGTAGTAGTTGCTACTGACATTCGTAATCTGGCACATGATTCCTCTGAAAATGCTGATCGCATTAAAGATTTGGTTAAGGCAGTTCAGGATCAAATTACAGTCGTGGGACGTGATTTAGAGGAGATTGCAGTAACTGCAAATACTGAGATTGAAAGAGCAAAAGCAAGCACTACCAACTTAGTCATTATTGAATCTGACATGGGTATTGTAGATAAAGGTACTCAGGAAATCTTAGCTGCCTCTAATGAAATAGCCACTACTATTGGCCAGGTCAAAAAAGGTATTGAGCAAATTGCGAATGCGGCTACTGAAGCCTCTACAGCAGCTGCTCAAGCAGCGAGCGCTGCTAAGCAACAATCTGATGGTGCCGAAGAATTAGCCTCCGCGATCGAGGAAATTGCTTCTTTGGCTGATGAATTACAAAGCGCTTAATAGCTTAAGGAAATCCATAACATGACAAACGATACCCAAATGAATGGGATTGATGAGTCGATGGTGCTGGAGGGGGCGGCTGAAGTTAGCCGCACCGATACCCGTCAATTTGTTACTTTCATAGCTGGTAATGAAGTATTTGCAGTAGATATGGCGCCTGTGCAAGAAATTATTCGTGTACCGGATGTTGTACGCGTGCCATTGGCGCCTAGCACTTTAAACGGGCTTGCCAACTTACGTGGCAAGGTACTCCCAATCATTTCTTTGCGCCGGATGTTTGGTTTTGAAGATTTAGCGCATGATGACTCTACCCGTGCTGTTGTGGTTGATTTAGGTCAGCCACTGGGTTTCGTGGTGGATCGCGTGGCTAGCGTGGTTGGAGTGGACGTGAGCAAGATCGAGGGCGTTGGTGGTATTAGCAGTGCGATTAATACCGAATTGCTTTCCGGCATGATCAAAGACGTAGGCGGTCATGCCATGATTATGATTCTCAACTTTGAGAAATTGATCGAGCATGAATTTTCCCAAATTGCCTTGATTGCTAAAACAGCTAATCTAGGCGATGCGCATGCAAGCGGGATGAATGCTGAAGCTGAGATTGCAGAGTCTAATGATGAATTGCAATTAGTCAGCTTTGATGTGGCTGATCAAGAGTATGCAATTGACATTAATGATGTGCAGGAAATCGTTCAGGTTCCTGACAATATTATTCATGTGCCACGTTCACAAGCCCATGTAATTGGTGTAATGACTCTACGTAATCGTCTTTTGCCACTAGTCTCTTTGCGCAAAATGTTTGCATTGCCTGATAAGCAGCTTGATGAAACTAGCCGTATTGTCATTTTGACCTTAGGCGGTGTTTCTGTTGGTATTGCAGTTGATGGCGTTAGTGAAGTCTTGCGTGTGGCCAAGGCTCACGTAGATGCGATGCCTGCCATGTTAGCGCGCGAGGGCAATCTCTCAGATATTTCAGAAATCTGCCGATTGGATGACGGTAAGCGTTTGGTATCCATTATTACTGCGCGCAATCTTTTCGACCACTCTGCAATTAAAGAGGCATTGAATGCCGTGAATAATATGGATCAAGATAATACTCAAGAAGTCCTTACGCACGAAGAGGGCATTGACGATGACGAACAAGTAGTCATTTTCTTACTCGATAAAGAAGAGTTTGGCGCAGCTATCACTAGCGTGCAAGAAATCGTTCGCGTTCCAGAGGATTTAGTTCGTGTGCCACATGCAGCAGACTTTGTTGAGGGCGTTATTAATTTGCGCGGTAGTGTATTGCCCGTGATTGATTTAAGAACTCGTTTAGGTTTGGAAGTAGTGGAGCGTTCTGATGGTCAGCGCATTATGGTGTTCTTAATTAACGGAATGCGTACAGGGTTCATTGTTGATCATGTCGCAGAAGTTCTTAGAATACCTAAAGCAGCGATTGAGCAGTCTCCAAAATTGTCAGTAGAACATGGCAAGCTCTTGTCTCGTATGGCTAATCTTGAGAAGCAAAAACGCATGATTCAGTTAATTGACACTGAGCATTTGATTGCCGGTGATGATTTACTGAAGTTGGCAGCGGTGACCAAGACTCAAGCGAGTGTGGAGTAATAAAGGTGATTCGATTATTGATCGTTGATGATTCGGCGCTGATGCGCCGTCAATTAACAACCTTATTTGAGGCTGAAGGGGATTTTGATATCCGCCATGCCAGAAATGGGCGTGAGGCTGTCGAACTCAATCGCGAGTTTGAGCCTCACGTGATCAGTTTAGATATAAATATGCCCGATATGGATGGCTTAACGGCCTTATCCCTGATTATGGCCCAACGTCCTGTTGGGGTGGTGATGGTGTCATCCCTTACTGAAAAGGGCGCATTAGCTACTTTTGAAGCCTTACATTTAGGTGCGATTGATTATGTCGCTAAACCTGGCGGTACGATTTCATTGTCGATTGATGTCATTAAAGACGATCTGATCTCGAAAATTCGGGCCGCTTCGCGTGCTCGCCTCAAGGGTAAGACTTCTGTAAAGACTTTATCTGAGCGCATGCGCGATGATCGGGCTAGAACTATTAGCAATGCCAAGAAGATGCGACCTAAAAGTCAGCATGGTGATGGCTTGGTATTAATTGGCGTATCGACAGGCGGACCACGAACCTTAGAAGAAATTTTGCCGCAGTTACCAGCGGATTTTCCGTGGCCCATTTTAGTAGCACAACATATGCCAGCTGCATTTACTAAGTCTTTTGCAGATCGCTTAAATAACGTTTGCCCATTGAGGGTATCAGAGTTATCGCAGCCCACTGTCATTGAGCCTGGCCATATTTATATCGGTAAGGGCGGTGCGGACATGCTGGTAGCCAATAGGGTTGGTCGATTGATGGCAATACCTAAGCCAGAAAATACGGATTTCTTGTGGCACCCTTCGGTTGAGTTATTGGGGCGTTCAGCACTTGAGCACGTTAATCCTGAGGCCATCATTGGAGTGATGTTGACGGGTATGGGCTATGACGGAGCGGATGCATTTTCTGAAATTAAGAGTCGAGGTGGCAAGACGATTGCTGAATCAGAAGAGTCGGCAGTGGTATTTGGTATGCCAGCCGAATTAATCGAACGCAAAGGCGCGAGCGTCATTTGTACATCGGACAAAGTAGCATCGCAGCTCAATCGTTGGGCTGGGTTTTAAAAGGAAATTATTGTGGCATTAATTAAAAGTAAAGCCTTGCCCCAAGCTGTTGAGTTAACTGCTGAAGAAAAACCTAGCTGTGAAAGTTTGCTTGCACAACTGTCAGATGAAAATCCGGAAACACGTCGCTGGGCAGCACGCGATATGTTGCATTGCGAAGATGCCAGCGAAGCATTGGTATCGCGCCTAAAAATAGAGTCTGAACTTTCTGTCCGAGAAGTCATTTTGACAGCCTTAATTCACTTAAAGAGCCCCAACTCGATTGCTGGACTGGTTGAATGTTTACGCAGCGAGGACCCATCCTTGAGGAACGAAGCTCTGGAAGCGATGAAGCAGCTTCCTGACTTGGTTGCCCCAATTATGGTCGATCTTCTCAATGATGAGGATCCTGATGTCAGAATTTTCTCAGTCAATATTTTGGAGTCCTTACGTCATTCCGATGTTGAATCGTGGTTAATCGGCGTAGTTGAAGAGGATCCCCATGTCAATGTCTGCGCTACAGCTTTGGATTTACTCAGTGAAGTGGGTACTGAGGCTGCGATGGTAGCAATTCCAAAAATAAAGGCTCGTTTTGCTGATGAACCTTATATCCAATTTGCTGCCGATTTGGCTTTCAAACGCATAACAGAATGCTAAAAAATACGATGTCTAGGACCGCCTTACGTAAGACGGGCGAAATTACTATTAGCGAAGAGGACTTTAATAAGTTTCGGGAATTCTTCTATCGCAAAACAGGAATTAGTTTTGAGTCAAGCAAACGTTATTTTGTTGATAAACGCTTGATTGACCGTGTCAATGCTACTGGTAGTGAAAATTTCCGTAGTTATTTCATTATGCTGCGCTTTCAAGCCTCTGGCGAAGAGCTGCAATTTTTAACCAATGCAATGACTGTGAATGAAACCTATTTCATGCGTGAGGAAGATCAATTTAAGTGCTTAGTTGATTCTATCTTGCCGGAAATTATGAAGCGTAAAGCTGCCACTAGAAACAGGCTCATTCGAATTTGGAGTATTCCTTCATCCTCCGGAGAGGAGCCATATTCAATTGCAATGTGTCTACTAGAGCGATGGGCTGATATTCACGAGTGGGATATTGAAATCATCTCCTCAGATATTGATACGGGTATTTTGCATAAGGCGAAGATTGGGCGCTATTCCGAGCGCTCAATTCAAAAATTACCCAAGGCATGGCTCAATAAATACTTCCGCCGCGTTGGTGAGGGGTATCAGATTAATGATGACTTGAGGGAGGCGGTTGAGTTCACCCGTGTAAACCTTACTGAACCTGCCGATACACGTCCTTACCGGAACTTCGATGTTATTTTCTGTCGTAATTTACTTATTTACTTTGATGACGTTTCACGCAAAACAGCGGCTGAATGTTTCTATGATGCGCTAACACCTGGCGGCTTTATATGTTTAGGACATTCTGAATCCATGAGTCGCATCTCCCCGCTATTTAAACCGCGTAAATTCCCTGAAGCCGTCATTTACCAAAGACCCCTGGAGGCAAGATGAAGCGCATCCTAATTGTGGACGATGCTGCCACTGTACGTATGTACCACCGAAATATTCTCGAATCCGCCGGCTTTGTAGTTGAAGAAGCGGTGAATGGATTAGAGGCACTCGAAAAAGCATTACAAACACCATTTGATTTGTACTTGGTAGATATTAATATGCCGAAATTGGATGGATTTGGTTTCTTGCGCGAGCTGCGTAGTGAAGCAATTCCTCAAGCCCCGGCGATTATGGTTTCAACTGAATCTGAGGCGAATGATCGGTTAAATGCTTATAAAGCTGGTGCTAATGTGTATTTAGTGAAGCCAGTGAAGCCGGTGCAACTCCTAACGCATGCCCACTTATTATTAGGGGAGTCACGCTAATGAATCCGCTTCTAGAGCAATTTCTAGCTGAGGCACGTGAATTTCTCCAGGGAATTGGAGAGAAGCTCATAGAGTTGGAGCGCACTCCAGATGATGCTGATTTAGTAAATGAATTATTCCGACTGGTGCACACACTGAAGGGAAATAGCGGTTTATTTGATTTTCCGGAAATGATTCGCGTATTACATGCCGGTGAAGATTTAATGGATGTTGTGCGAAATGGTAAGACCCTGTATTCACAAGAGCTAGCGGATCGATTGCTAGATGCAATGGATTTTGTCGGTTTGCTGTGTGACGAGATTGAGAGTGGCGGCGTAATCGCACCATCAAGAGCGACGGATTCTGTCAAGTTGGTGGAATCTTTGCGCGCCTTGATTACATTTCACCCATCAGATCATGATTCCGCCCCAAAAGATGCTGCAATAGGCGCTTCAGAAGTAGTGGAACTACCATCCGCACAATTGTTGAGCAGTATTCCGGAATCTGCACGTATGTCAGCCTACGTAGATGGAGGATCGCTTTATTGGATTCGCTACACTCCGATTTCTGAATGCTTCTTCCAGGGTGAAGATCCTTTTTACACCTCTAGAAGAGTGCCGGGATTATTGTGGGGAAGAGGTAGTTCACGTGCGGATTGGCCTGCGATGGCAGATTTCAATGCCTATGAATGCGCGCTTGATTTTTATGTACTTAGCAATGCATCAAAAGAAGAATTGCTAGCCCATTATCGCTATGTCCCTGATCAAATTCAGATCTGCGCAATCGACCCACTCTTTTTGGTTATCCCCCAGGGGGACCCAAACGGCGGTCCAGTATACGAGGACTTCGTAATCGAGGCATTGCAGCTCTTAGACGCAGATGATTTTGAGGGTTTAAACCAAGCTGCTCAAACTATGATTGAGCTCAGTAGCCCAGATTTATGGTTTTCTTCTGCTTTACGTTGGTTAATTGTTCTACTTCAATCTGAACCAAAGAATTGTTCTGCCATTTGCGCATTGATTTTCTCTTTACGCACTTTGGATACGCCAAATTGGTGCGATATAAAGATGGAGTCTACCGATCTTGCAATAAATAATGATGCTTCATCAGCATCCAATGTGATTGAATTGGTGACCAACCCAACACCAGCCAACATTATTTTTGATGACCTTTCAGAGGAAGAAGTTGAGGCCTTAGAGGACATCCTGGTTGATCAACGGCAAATTTTACTCTTAGAAGATCGCCCAAATTGGGTTGCTGGGCGATGGACATCTGTTGCCGGCACCTTAGTTAATTGTTTTGTGGCTAGTGGAAACGCAGATGCAAAAGGGGAGATTGAGGATGCACTAGCGCAATCTATCGCCACAATGAATCCGACCCCTTTATTGTATTGGCTCGACTCCCGCCTAGGTCTCATTGGCAAAGAGAGCTCTGGGCAAACCCCGGACTCAGCGTTATCCACGGCGGATGATGCTTTGTATGCGGCAATGATGGAGGACTCCGGTACTGCTATAGAAGGCACTATTCCTGTGGCCACAAAGAGTCAGGATACGCAGAAATTTGGTAAGCGTACAGATGAAACTATAGCTGCTCCGAAGAGTCTTAAGGTTGATCAAGTCAAGATTGATCGTTTGATGAATCTCATTGGCGAGATGGTTGTCTCTAAGAATGCATTGCCATATTTAGCGCAACGTGCTGAAGATCAATTTGGTGTACGTGAGTTATCGCGTGAAATCAAAACACAATATGCGGTAATCAACCGTATTGCTGAAGAGATGCAAGATGCCATCATGCAGGTTCGTATGATGCCCGTATCGTTTGTATTTCAGAGATTCCCACGGCTAGTACGTGATATATCGCGCAAGCTAGGAAAAGAGGTTAACCTGGTTTTAGAGGGTGAAGATACCGAGGCAGATAAAAATATTATCGAATCTTTAGCAGACCCATTAATTCATATTCTTCGCAATAGTTTGGACCATGGCCTAGAGACACCTGATATTCGTAAGGCTGCCAAAAAACCCACTACGGGCACCTTAACTATCCGCGCTGCACAAGAGGCCGATCAAGTCATTATTGAGATCCAGGATGATGGCAAAGGAATTGACCCGGTTGCAATTAAGCGCAAGGCTTATGAAAAGGGGATCATTGACGAGGCAACTTTCGAACGCATTACCGATGCTCAAGCCGTCAACTTAGTATTCACAGCAGGCTTTTCAACTGCTGAAACCATTTCAGATCTTTCTGGTCGTGGCGTTGGGATGGATGTAGTGAGATCTGCTGTAGAAGGAGTGAATGGCACTATTGTTTTGGACAGTGAAGTGGGTAAGGGTACTCGTATCCGCATCTCATTACCCCTCTCTATGGCCGTTACCAAGGTGATGATTGTGGAGTCTGACCAACAGATATTTGGTGTACCAATGGATCATGTGGTGGAAACTGTGCGCGTACCACGTCATGCCATTCGCGCCATTAAAAATAATCTGACAACTCTATTAAGGGGGCGACTCATTCCCTTGAAAAATCTTAATGCACTTTTAGATATTCCCGCTAATCAATTATCTAATGAACATGATGAGTTGGCGGTACTGGTTGTTCGAATAGGGTCTGAGTCAGTAGGTCTTGTGGTGGATAACTTTAATGAAACGATAGACGTGATTCAAAAGCCGCTGGATGGTGTGTTGGGTGGCTTATCGGCTTACTCTGGTTCCGCCTTGATGGGCAATGGATCCGTTTTGATGGTGTTGAATGTGAAGGAGATTGTGTAATGTCAATTGAATTCAAGAAAAAAAAGGCCTTCTTTAAGGAAGTGGTTGGGGTTGAGGAGGCCGAGAGTCTATTGCAGTGGATTTCAGATAACCCTAGCGGCAAGATTGATTTGAATTCCTGTACCCATCTGCATTCAGCAAATCTACAAGTGCTCGTTGCTTGTAAACCCTTTATTTCTGCCTGGCCACAGGATGCATCTCTACGTGTGTGGCTAGAAAACTCTTTAATTAATAAGTAAGGACTGATTTCCATGTCAAAAAAAATATTCCTAGTAGATGACTCAGCGACTATGCTGAGCACTCTTAAAACATCCCTCATGATGAATGGGTTTGAAGTTGATACTGCCTGCGATGGTGTTGATGCCTTGAGCAAACTAAAGGCAGGCGCATTCAAACCAGACTTGATCATTACGGATGTCAATATGCCCAATATGGATGGCTTAGAACTAATTAAAAACCTACGGTCTTTACCAGCCTTTCGTTTTATGCCGATACTCATTTTTACTACAGAGAGTCAATCTGCTAAACGTGAAGAGGGTAAAAAATTAGGTGCCACTGGCTGGTTGGTGAAGCCAACTTCCGCTCCAACTCTCGTGGGAATTATTAAGGAAGTGCTTCCTGGGGCTTAATTTTATGGAAATTCAAAAAAAACTCCATTTCGGCGCACTTCCCAGCTACACCATTTCCCTCGGTGTAGGGATTGTTTTGTCTGTACTTGCTTTTAAGTTGGCGCAAAACTTGCCTGAGAATTCGATTTTGCCCTATGCAACTGGAGCGATTGTCTTGGTTGGTTTGGCTGTTTATCACATCCTATTTACCCGCTCAATTAATCGGCATATCGAAGAGGCTATTAAGACTCAGCAGATATGGGTTAAAAGTCGTCAGTTAAACGATGAGAACTACAGGCGCTTACAAGTTTTTTTAGGCTCTATTCCTGAGTTAAATAAGTTGTTAGAGGCTCACTTGGCATTTATTAATGAATCCACTGAAAAAGCTTCTTTAGCCATTATTTCTAAACTTTTCTTGATGGAGGAGTGGGTTGCGCAAATTTTGAAGGAGTTAGATGGCCAGAAATTGCAGATCCCATCGGCGATCCTGTCACAAGAATCTTTTATTGAAATGCGACATGCCATTATTGATATTCTTTCACATACCCAATTTCAGGATATTAGTAGACAGCAAATTGAAGTAGTGACAAAGGGTCTCGCTCTATGCGCGCAGTACTCTGATGAGGTGGCTCATATTCTGGACTCAAATAATCCTGAACCTTTGACTACTCCGAATTTACAGAGTGAGTCGATGAAGGCCTTACGTGAGAGCTACACCATGGAAGCGCAGCGTATTGTGCACTTTAATGCTACGGGTGATGACTCTGCATTAGATGTGGCAGGACGCCCGGCGATCGAATTATTTTAAGAGTGGTTTGTGTTTAAGCTCGTCATATCGAATCGCAAAGGCGGTACAGGAAAGACAACTGTATCGGTCAATTTAGCCGCAGAGCTTGCGGCTATTGGTAAGAGGGTGCTTCTGATTGACTTGGACTCTCAAGGACATTGCGCGGTAGGTTTAGGTTTGAAATTGACCTCAGATTCACCGACCATTCATGATCTTTTTTCTAAGCCTGGAACACCTCTATCAAAAACCATTCATATTACTAATTTTGCTAATTTAAGTATCGCCCCAGCAGATACCTTATTTGAGCATGGTAGTGGACTGCGAGACCCTCGCTTATTGGTTAATAGCTTCGCCGAACTGGAGCTAGCCTCTAGTTATGATGTGGTGATTATGGATACACCGCCGTCGCATGACGTTCTCTTATTAAACGCATTGACAGCAGCTAATTTCATTCTGGTTCCGTTTGTCCCTCACCCACTGTCATACGAAGGATTGCGACAGCTGATGCGAGTACTATTTAAGGTAATTTCTCGAGAAAATCGAACATTAAAGATTGCCGGTTTTTTACCGATTATGAGCTCTCAGAAAGTTCGTCAACATCATGCCACTAAGGGGGATGTCAGTAGGCAATTCGGAGCCTCGAGGGTCTTACGGGGTATTCGCAATGACATTGCTCTTGCTGAGGCATTTGCTGTAGGAAAGCCGATCCGCTATCATTCGCCTAAAAGTCGTGGCGCAAAAGATTTTGCTGATTTGGCTCAAGGCATATTAGACTTAATCGAAGCTAGACAAGCCATCTCCATTAACCAAATCCTTTAGGGAAAAAATCTGCTCCCATTTTTTTTGGGGTTGGTTGAGGGATAGAGCGCCAAAAAGAGGTCCCTAAACTTGAAGAGGGGGTGGGCTCTTAGATCTACTCCCCCTTTGTTTGCAGCAAATCCGACCCTGGCTGCTCAGCTTTATCTCGCAAAATCATGATGGAAACTCTGCGATTGCTCGCCTTGCTCTCAGCGGTATCGTTTGAGGCGATTGGCCGAGATGCCCCAAAGCCGCTTGCGCTTAGGCGGTCTTCGCTAATACCTTTTTGAGAAAAGACATTGAGAACGGTTGTGGCACGAATTGCAGAAAGCTCCCAGTTGGATGGAAATGATTTGTTTTTAATTGGAGCATTGTCTGTATGCCCTTCAATTGCAATAGATTGGCCACTATTTAGGAGTATGGGTGCGATTTGCTCTAAGGTGTCCAAGCCTTCTGTATTGGCGATTTTGGTGGACCCAGGATTAAAGAGGTAGCTGTCTTTAATGTCGATACGGATCCCTCTCGGGGTTTGTGATACTCCAATTTTCCCGGCAAGAATGAGAGGCTTTAGAGCCTTAGTTAGGTCTTTTTCCATCTTGATCAATGCGAGATTGTTTTTTGATTTAGAGGAGAGGATGGGATCGATTATTGCGGGAATTTTACTGATTTGCTTATCTTTAAACTCTGAATTCTCGGTCGAACCCCCAGGTTCTTTATTGTCAAGTGATTTACTTTTAGTAGGATTGAAGGCGCTATTCATGGAGCTAGATAATTGACTATATTTGCTTTGATTGACCGAAGAGCTCGAGTACATCACCACAAAAAAGGCAAACAATAAGGTAATAAAGTCGGAATACGATACAAGCCACCGATCATGGTGCTCTATCTCTTCTGGTTGCCGAACTCTTCGCTTCATTGCCGACTTAGATTAAGTATCCAGAAAGACGCTCATCAATAATGATAGTGTGTTCGCCATTAGCTATCGATGAGAGGGAATCGATAATCATTTCATATCTTGAAACCTCAGTTTGGGTAATCCCTTTTAACTTATTGGCAATTGGTATAAAAACAAGATTAGCTAAACCTACACCGTAGATAGTTGCTACAAAAGCAACTGCAATACCGCTACCAAGCATCGCTGGATCAGCTAGATTTTCCATGACGTGAATGAGCCCAATGACCGCCGCCAAGATGCCAATGGTAGGGGCATAGCTTCCTGCAGAATCCCATACTTTAATTGCGCTACGCTGATTCACTTCGTATTGATGTAATTCGTTCTCACAAATATCACGGATGGTTTGAGGGGCTATTCCATCAATCACTAGGCGTAGACATTTTTGGGTTAGAGGATCTGGCTCATCATCTAAAAAGCGCTCTAAGTGGAGCGTGCCTTCTTTTCGGGCTACTGAGCTCCACATAGAAATGCGATGTGCAATCTCCAAGCGATTATCGACTGGGTTGATAAAAATCCAGCGAATTTGATTTAGGGCGCTAAGGAAATTGGCGGACTTGCTTTGCAATAAAACCGCCCCGAACGTTCCGAAAACAACAATCACAAATGCTGAGGGCTGTAGAAGGGACGAAAGTTTTCCGCCATCAATTGATTGGCCAATAAAAATACCTAGTAGTGCGAGGGTTAAACCGCCTATGCTGGCCCAGTCCATAATTGCTCTTTAAGTATTGAGCGTATCCGGGCCACTGCTTGGCTATGCAGTTGGGATACGCGCGATTCAGTCACATTCATGACGGCGCCAATTTCTTTCAAATTTAGTTCTTGCTCGTAATACAGTCCCATCAGTAATTTTTCACGTTCAGGTAGCTTATCCACGGCATCTTTAAGGGCACCCTTAAAGCCCCTTGCGAGCAATACATTGATCACATCGCTCGAGTCATTTTTGACATGGCGATCTAAAAAATGATCTTCGTCATCCGTTTTTTGAAAATCCTCAAAGTAAATAAGTTGATGGCCACCACATTCGGTAAGAAGTTGGTGGTAGTCGCTAATGCTGATTTTTAATTGCATTGCGACTTCTGACTCAGTGGGCGCTCTGCCCAAGCGTTGTTGTAGCCCATGTATAGCCTTTTCTACATCACGCATTTGCTTTCTAATGCCTCTTGGCAACCAATCCGCACTTCGTAATTCATCCATCATCGACCCATGAATACGTTGCGATGCATAGGTTTTAAATTGAGCGCCTTTATTTTCCTGATATCGGCTAGCGGCATCAAGCAGACCTATCATGCCGGCCTGGATCAGGTCGTCAATCTCTACGCTAGCAGGAAGTTTGGCCTTGACTTGATAGGCCATTTTTTTGACTAGATCGGCATATTGAATGACTATACCTTCAGCATCGTTGATCTTGCCCGTAGCCGTATACATAGATGACCTTATTTAGCGGTAAGGCTGTATGGATAGTTGCTAGGGCCCATGCTAGCGAGTAGCTGCTGGATGGCAGCGCCCGATGATGGGTTAACGCGGCTTTCAATATCGATTCTTGATGGCCAATTTTCAGTATGTACTTGATGGCTTGGGACAATATTTCCAATAAATTCTAGAGGGGTTTGCAAATAAGACAGTGCAACTCGCTCAATATTTTTAAAGACTCTGCGTGAAATGGATTCATTCTCAGCGCTAATGAGTACTCCAAATGGGCGTGAACCAAGCCCTGACCTCAGTTGCTTAATAATGCCGTACGCACGCTTTATAGATTCAGGCTGGTCATTAAGATGAACCACAATTTCACCTAAATTCATAATTCCCAGTAGAGGTGCGCTTTTAGTGGTCACTTCCGCATCAATTAAAACAAGGTCGTAGAGTGCGGCTAATTTTGAGAAATAATCATTAAGATTTGAAATGAAGGCCACATCTCGTGTATTTCCTTCACTATGCCTTGGGAAAAGACGCAAGCTCGCAAACTGACCAACTTTTTGAGCGGCTAAATTATGTGGCTCTGTTCCATATAGGAGGTGCTCTACGATCGAGGATTGCGCCCCTAGCTTATAAGCCAATATTTCTTGATTTGAGTTTGCTTTAGCGAAGGTGAGTAGGACATTGACACCTTGTTGTGCTAATACTGTGGCTATATTTGAAAAGACGCCGGACTCATCTTTTTCTCCGGTTGC
>CAIMZP010000038.1 GCA_903846025.1 uncultured beta proteobacterium
ATTGTTGGGGGTCTTGATCCCGACGATCAGGTGATTGTCAATCCAATGGACTCAATTGCAAATGGCCAGAAGGTAGTGATTGCCGCGCCTCCAAAACCAGCAGAGGCTGCAAAACCCGCTCCTCAGGATAAGAAATGAAATACAGTCGTTTATATCTCTGCGCACTTTCGCTGGTGATGACGGCTTGCTCTCCTATTGGTCCCGACTACGTCAGGCCAAACGTTGATTTACCAGACGCCTGGAAAACGACCAAGGATGCCGCTGGTATTGTTTGGGCGCCTGGCAATCCTAAAGACGCCATTCCAAAGAAAGATTGGTGGATTATTTTTGGTGATAAGGAGCTTAATGAGCTTGAGGCGAAGTGCTTGGCCAACAATCCAACCTTGCAGGCGTCTGTTGCAAAACTGGATCAAGCAAAAGCGCAGTATGGTATTCAATTTGCAGCATTTATGCCAACCGTACAGGCTGGCGCAGTAGCAGACAATCAAAGGGTTTCAGCAAATCGTCCGTTAACTAATTATAAAGTTCCAAACGCTACTACTATTCAGAATAACTTCAGTCCTTATGTGTCTGCTAGTTATGAGTTTGACTGGATTGGGCAAATTCGTCGAAGCGTTGAAGCAGCGCAGGATACCGTTCAACAAGCGCAGGCCGATAAAGAAAATACTCAGTTAATCCTAACAGGTCAATTAGCGCAGGCCTACTTTAGATTAAGGCAGGCCGACGAAGAAATTCGTGCACTAAAAGATTCGATTGGTTTGCAGGAGAAGGTCTTAACTTTAATTACCAAGCGACATGATCTTGGTGCATCAAGCGAAGTAGATATGGTTCAACAGGCTGCTTTGACCGAGTCGACAAAGGCGCAAATAGAGCAACTTCGTGCGCAGCGTAATGAGTTAGAGAATTTAGTAGCCACTTTGGCCGGCATTCCTGCGGCTGGATTTCATTTGCCCAGTGGAAAGTTGCCCGATACTTTGCCAGTCATCCCTGTAACGGTGCCAAGCGCCTTATTGGAGCGGCGCCCGGATATTGCTTCAGCTGAAAGGGCGATGGCTGCAGCAAATGCGCAAATTGGCGTTGCCAAGTCTGCGTATTTCCCTATGCTGACTTTGTCCCCAACCTATATTGGTTATCAGTCAAATAGTATTCCTAGCTTATTTGCGGTACCTTCCATGATTTGGTCCTTTGGTGTACAGGCGGCGCAAACTTTATTTGATGGTGGAAGAATTAGCTCGGGTGTAGATTACGCAAGTGCGGGCTATGCGCTTTCATTGGCCAATTACAGGCAAACCGTTTTAAGTGGTATTCAGGATGTCCAGGATGCCTTGGGGAATGTGCAGCAACTGAATTTAGCTAGAGTGAATGAAGATAAGTCGTTGGCTAATTTAAATCGTGCTTATGAACTCTCCTATATCCGTTATCAGGCGGGATTGGATACAGCGCTCGCATTGGCTTTAGTTCAGCAAAACCAATTAACGGGTATTCGCGTTCAGGCCCAAATCAAAGGAAGTCAATTTACCTCTACAGTCGGATTAATTAAGGCTCTTGGTGGATCCTGGGGCGCCCCGGCTGCACCAGTAGGGCAGAGCACTAACTAATTGATAGATAACAAGGTGTAATCCCCCCCAGAGGTTGACTGAGCTCAGAGGTAGATTTTTCTCGAATATCGAGGAGGTCTTTTTCGGTTTTTATGATTCATGCAACTAATAGATCTACAAAAGTTAGATGAGCATATCCATTAAGACCTCCAACCTGGTTCCACTAATAGTGGCTACAGCCTTCTTTATGGAAAACCTAGATGGCACAGTGATCACTACCGCGCTACCTCAGATGGCTCAAACATTAGGTGTAAATGCTGTCGATATGAGCGTCGGCATTACTGCCTACTTAATTACCCTAGCGGTCTTTATTCCGATTAGCGGGTGGCTCTCTGACCGCTTAGGAGCTCAAACTGTATTTGGCTCTGCTGTTGGCATATTTACCTTTGCCTCGGTTCTCTGTGCTCTTAGCCAAACAGTAAATCAATTTATGCTCGCCCGCATTCTTCAAGGCATTGGTGGAGCAATGATGGTCCCCG
>CAIMZP010000039.1 GCA_903846025.1 uncultured beta proteobacterium
CAAGTCAGGACATATGGCCAATCAACATGCCAAAGTCGCTGCGGCTGCGATTGTTGCTGAGTTGATTGGTTGGGAGGTGAATCCCGCACCCATGCTAACGAATACTTGCTATAGCTTTGTAAATGATAGAGAGGTAATTCACGTGGCCAGCGTTCACCAATACAACGCTGAGGAGAAAACATTTAAGCCTGTACCCGGCTCTGGAGGTCTTTCGCCTGCACCTTCGGCGTTAGAGGGTATTTATGCTTGGGGCTGGGCTCATAACATCTGGGCTGACAGCCTAGGTTGACTTAAGTTAATATTTGCGCAATTCTCTAAAGATAAGAGGCTGAAAGGTCTCTTTTTTGCATACTTTTTTCAATTGAGAAATATACTGCTCTTAGCAAATTATAAAACTGGAGACTTCATGAACATGCCACCTAACTCACCAAACAGCATATCCAAACTAGAGGACGTCATCGAGCGATGGTCTGTACCTATTGGCAATCTATTTGTATCCCTCTTTCATCGCATTGCTCTGTTTGGTATTGGTGCTGCAACCGTATGGTCGGCAGCAGTAGCCTTCTTGGGCATGGTGAGCAAAGGCTCAGCATCTATCGAAGACTTGCTGCTGCTATTTATCTATTTAGAAATTGGTGCCATGGTCGGAATTTATTTTAAGACCAACCATATGCCAGTCCGCTTTTTGATCTACGTAGCAATTACCGCAGTCACCCGTTTAATTATTGACCTAGTGAATACTAAGCATGAAGCGGATATGGCTATTCTCCTTATGGGAATCACTATTTTGATTTTGGCCTTAGCTAATGCCATTGTTCGCTATGCTTCTTTTAAATATCCCAGCAAATCCGGAGAGAGCGAATAAGCTGGGGTTTGGCCATATTTTAAGTATCGACATTGACCTGATAGGGGTGCACTCCCCGATTCAGGCAATTACGCACATAATCAATGCTGGTTCGTAAAGCATAGTAGTCACCAGACATACTCCATGGAACTTTCAGGTTTAATGCCTCATATTCCAATAAGTCTAGCTTCCTGAGATAGCTATCTCTCGCCTCTATTTGGTAGTTTGTAATCAGCTCATATTCATACGTCTTTAAAACGCCATATAGGCGATCAATTTTTCTACGCATACGCTTATTGCGGTAACCCGGCAAGGTCAAGAGGATGGGATACGCAATGGCGCAGAAAGGCAAGAGGACAAAAATTAAGCGATTGATAAGTTCGGCCAACCAGAATGGCAAGTAAAGCATTAATAAAGGAGAGCCATTTTTTTCATAATGGAGTGCTACAGGACTTTCTGGAATTCCAGCGGCGCTAAAAAATGGGAACTCACCCCGCTGTGCAAAAAAATTTGCCTTTCCATTAATTTCTCGCGCCGCCTCCAAAAATAAGAACTGAAGAGCTGGATGCATACGATCATCAATTAATAAATTAGTAGTCGTAGCTAAAAGCTGGACATCATGGTCTGGAAAGTTGCGAACTAAGCTAAAGCCGCCAGTAGGTACTTTTAAGATATGTAAATAAGGCAACAGCCGAGCATACGCTTCAGCGCGCCTAAAGGTGGTGATGTGTAAAGAGGTATCGGCTAATAAAGTCTGTACATTTTTAGACTGATAGCCATCAACCAAGAATGCCCCATTAATGCGACCCTCTTGCAAAGCCTTCACCGATTCATGTGAGGGCATAAATAAAAAGTGAGCGACTTTACTAAGTCCAGACACCTCAAGAATACGCATGGCCTGAGTATGGGTACCGCTACCCTCCTCACCCAATGATATTCGGGCATCTGCAAAATACTTTAATTGCCCATTTACATCCTCAAAATCACTCGCCTTTACTTCGGGTCCACGATAAAAAAACCAGATAGGCTCGTAATCAACTGAGCCTAATGAGGCAATACCTTGGATTTCCTCTGGCTTAAAGACGCCGTTCTGCACAAATGCAGCCTGCACGGGATCTTTACGACTAGATAAACGCTGAATATTTTCTTGAGCGCCATGGGTATTTACGAGCTCTAAGGTAATTCCTCTTTTTTCAAAAAAATCAGCGTACTTTTTCCCAAGCGCCTCATAGGAACCTCCAGGGGAACCGGTAGCCATAAGTACATGCCGGGGTGGTGGCGGATCGGCGTACCACCATATCCCCGCCAATATCATTAATAGGGCGCCTAAAAGTGGCCATGCCTCTTTGAAGAATAGGCAAAAATCATTCCATCCATCGAGCGCACTTTCTGCAAATCCTAGCGCGGCGTCTTTAATGTCTTGTTTAACGTTTCCCATGGCTTGTCAATTAGCAAATATGTCAAAAGCCAATGATAATGTGCTTATGTTGATTCATAAAAGCGAACTCTAAAATTATGCTTACCCTTAGAAAATCACAAGATCGTGGTTATGCCGATCACGGTTGGCTCAAAAGCTTCCATTCCTTTTCTTTTGCTGGCTATCATGACCCCCTTTTTATGGGCTGGGGTAACTTACGAGTCATTAATGAAGATCGAGTAACTGCCGGCATGGGGTTTGGGAAACATGGGCATCGTAATATGGAAATTATTAGCTATGTTCTGTCAGGTGAACTGGCACATGAGGACAGTATGGGCAATGTCAAAGGTATCCCCCCTGGAGATATTCAACGCATGAGTGCCGGTACTGGAGTGATGCATAGCGAGTTTAATCATGCCAAAGACCAAACTACACACTTCTTACAAATTTGGATTGAGCCGAATGTTTTAGAGATTGCACCGGGCTATGAACAAAAATCTATTCCTTTAGATGGCAAACAAGGAAAACTGCGATTAGTTGCCTCCCCTGATGGTGAAGATGGATCCGTCACCATCCATGCCGATGCCAAAATGTATGCCGGCCTTTTTAACGGCTCCCAAACTGCTCAACTATCCCTAAACCCGCAGCGCAAGGGATATGCACATTTAATTAGCGGCTCTCTGAATATCAATGGTCACGAATTGGTTGCTGGTGATGCCCTTCTGATTGAAAATGAAAGTCAGCTACTGATCGGTCAAGGGAAAGAGGCTGAAGTATTGATTTTTGACCTTAGTCCATAAGGTCATCATAGGACTGTAGAATTAACCGTATTGACTCAATCAGGACTTAATAAGGACTTCATCAGGCTTATGAAATTCAGGGATTACTACGAAACGCTCGGTGTTGCCCGTAGCGCTACTGAAGCAGAAATCAAGGTAGCTTACCGCAAGCTTGCCAGGAAATATCATCCAGATGTGAATAAAGAAGTCACGGCCGAGGATCAATTTAAAGAAATTGGTGAAGCCTACGCTGTTCTGAAAGACACCGAAAAACGCGCTGCCTACGATCGCATGGGGTCTAACTGGAAGAACGGCCAAGACTTTACCCCTCCTCCTAATTGGAATGAAGGATTTGAATACGCTAATACCGGCTTTGGTGATGGTCGCAGTGGTTTCGGTGGTGGCTTTGAAGGCGATCAAAGCGAGTTCTTTGAATCTCTCTTTGGTAGAGGCAGGCACCGCCAAGGTGGTCGTAGCAGTCATCCACAACAGGGGATGAACTTCAAGGGTCAAGATCATCATGCCAAAATTTTGATTGATATCGCTGATGCTTATAACGGTGCTAAGCGGACGATTTCACTTCATATGCCCGCACAAGATGCTAGCGGTCATGTCACCACCCAAGAGCGCAAACTTGATGTCAGCATTCCAAAAGGAATTAGAGCTGGGCAAAATTTACGCCTCTCGGGCCAAGGTGGTCCGGGCGTGGGTGGAGGTGCTGCTGGTGACTTGTATTTAGAGGTCGACTTCCATCCAAACCCTATCTATCGCATTGACGGCAAAGATATTTATCTAGATTTACCGCTAGCTCCGTGGGAAGCTGCACTGGGAGCTACTGTGGAGGTCCCCACTCCCGCAGGCTCAGCTTTAGAGCTGAAGATCCCCGCAGGCACAACTGCTGGCCGTAAGATGCGCCTCAAAGGCAAAGGCATCCCCGGCACAGAACCTGGCGACCTTTATGTTGTTCCCATCATTGCTTTACCGAGCGCCAAAACCGATGCGCAAAAAGAAGCCTATCAAACACTTGCAAAGGCTTTTGATTTCAACCCCAGAACTCACCTGAAGGGATGATCAATATGTCAGAAACCCATATCACCTGGATTGAAGGCACTGTTGTCGAAAATGAAGTTCACATGACCATCATGGAACTCTCACAGGCTTCACATAGCCCAGAAGATCTCATTATGTCGTGGGTGTCGGAAGGTGTTTTAAGTCCAGCTGGATCCCTCCCACCAGACTGGCGTTTCAGTGGAGACTCCCTAAAAAGAGCTAAAACAGCCGCCCGCCTCACACACGATTTAGAGCTCAACATTCCCGGTGTAGCATTGGCACTGGATCTGCTGGATGAAATTGCCCGCCTGCGCAATCAACTCCATCGTGAAAATTTAGGCTAAGTCCTTTTGACTTCCGGTTTATTAAAAAATAGGCCCAGCACCTCTGGCGATATCAGTCTTTTTTCAGCTACTGCCTTAGGAATTGGCGGCATGATGGGGGCAGGACTTTATTCACTGCTCGGTCTGGCAAGCTCCCATGCTGGTACGCATATTCCACTAGCATTTTTAATCGGCGCTATTGCAGCTTCTTTTTCGGTTTACTCCTATGCTAAGTTAGGCGCAGCCTTTCCGAGTAGCGGAGGTGCGGCTACCTTTACTGTTATGAGTTTTGGTCCAGGCATTATTTCCGGAGGCTTAAACCTCTTCCAATACATTTCTTACTTAATCGCTGCCGCGCTCTATGCAGCAGGATTTGTGGAATACACCAATTCCTTATTTGGCGGAGATCTTTCTCCGTTTACCCTCAAATGTATTACTTCTGCCATTATTGTAATTTGCACCTTCATCAACTTATTGGGTCCAAGTCTTGTCGGCAGGGCAGAAATGCTGGCCATTAGCCTAGTTGTCATCAGCTTGCTAGTCTTCTCAGCCTTGGGTTTTGAACATGCAAATTACATGGCATTCTCCATGGGCGGCGGCTCCATTGAAGGCATTGCCGTTGCCGCAGGTATTTTGTATATTAACTTCCAAGGCTTTGGAGTGGTGGCTAACTCCTCCTCGGCCATGAAGTACCCCCAAAAAGAATTGCCTCTGGCAATGTTTTCTGCTCTAGTCTTGGTTACGATTGCTTATCTAGCAGTGAGTAGCGCCGTTGTCTTATTGATGCCCCTTGACTCAATCGAATCACATAATGGGCATGTGTTAGCCGATGCGGCGCAAATCGTTGCTGGAAGAGTTGGTTTTATTGTAATTGGCATCTCTGCTTTGCTTGCTTGCGCTGCTGCAGTCAACGCAACCATCTTTGCAGCATCTAATATTGCAGCTGACGTAACGAGTAAAAAAGAAATTTCCAACGCTCTAGGGGGTGGAATCCTTAAAAATCAGTTGCGCGCCCTGACAATCTCATCGGTTGGCGTCATCGTACTGGCTTTAATATTTCCCCTAAATGAAGTGGGTCAGATGGCTAGCTTGGCATTTCTATTGGTATATGCAGCAATTACCTATGGTCATCTGCGCATTCACCAAAAGACCGGCGCAAAACCCAAAATCTTATGGTGCGCCATTGTCATTAACTTAAGTTTATTTACAGCCCTCTTAATAAGCACCATTAAAACATCGCCATCTAGTGCAGTTGCCCTAGGAGTCGCCTTAATATCCTCATTCGGTATTGAGGCATTTTCTCGACTCAGAGCTAAATCAAAAAGAACGAAGTAGCAGCCGATTAAGACCCTGAAAGGCTAAGTAATGACTCCCAGCGTTGTAACTTTTGATCCAACTCAGCAGTAAGCTCACCTAACCGAGCCTGCAAACTAGCCGCCAGTTCAGCTTCATTCTTATATAAATCAGGATTACTCATCGCTATACCAATATCAGCCTGCTCTGTTTCTAGAACTTCGATCTGCAGAGGAAGAGCCTCTAACTCTAGGCGCTCTTTGCTATTGAGTTTTTGCACGCTACTTTTAGAGATGACTGGGTTAGACAGGACTTTGGAATCCGCTTTCTCAACCGGCCTGGCAATTTTCTCTGCTTTATTGCCAGAGTTTGCAGCGCGAATTTTATCGGAACGTGCTTTTTGAATTTTCCAATCCTCATAACCGCCCTCGTATTCCCGCCAGAAGCCATCACCCTCATTCGCAATAATGCTGGTGACAACGTTATCTAGGAAATAACGATCATGACTTACCAAAAAGACCGTGCCTTTGTAATCCTGTAACAACTGCTCAAGTAAATCTAAGGTGTCGATATCCAAGTCATTGGTTGGCTCATCCAATACCAGTACATTGGCTGGCCTAGCAAATAAGCGAGCCAATAACAAACGGTTTCTCTCGCCACCAGACAAGGTGCTTACAGGGGAATTAGTTCTCTCAGGCGCGAATAAAAAATCACTCAAATAACTTTTAACGTGTTTTTTATTGCCGTTAATTTCAACCCACTCGCTACCAGGGCTGATGTAATCCTCAAGAGAGGCATTGAGATCAAGACCTTCTCGCATTTGATCGAAGTAAGCCACTTCTATGCGGGTACCCATCGTTGCCGTTCCAGAGTCCGGAGCAATCGTCCCTAAAATAAGTTTTAGCAAAGTCGTTTTACCGGCGCCATTAGGGCCTAATAAACCTACTTTGTCACCACGTAATATTGTTGCCGTGAAATCTTGCACAATCGGACGGTCGTAAGAAAGGGAAATATTTTGTAAGTCGGCCACAATCTTGCCGCTTCGGTCACCGGCTGATACCGCTAACTTCACTTGACCAACAGCATCGCGCCTTTGCGAACGACTGTCTCGCAGATTTTCTAGGCGGGCAATACGAGCCACACTTCGTGTACGCCTAGCCTCAACCCCTTTACGTATCCACACCTCTTCTTGCGCAAGTAATTTATCGGCTCGTGCATTGGCCAAGGACTCAGAATTCATTTCCTGATCTTTTAATACCTCATATGCTGAGAAGTTCCCAGGATAGGTGCGCAAAATACCGCGATCCAATTCAACAATCTGCGTACATACATTATCCAAGAAGGCCCGATCATGAGTAACCAGAATCACTGAGCCTTTGTATTCCTTAAGTAGATCTTCCAGCCAGGAAATAGAATCCAAATCCAAATGGTTGGTTGGCTCATCTAATAACAACACATCCGGCACTTCTACTAAAGCACGGGCAAGAGCCACTCGCTTTTTCGTACCGCCAGATAAGGTATTAATTTTGAGCGGGCCATCTAGATGTAATCGATCTAACGTTTCATTGACTCGTTGTTCCCAATTCCAGCCACTTAAAGCCTCCAATTGGGACTGAACTTCATCTAGGCGATGATGGGATTCATCATTCCACTCCCCCACACTCAGCGCCTCATATTCCTCACGCAAGGCCTTAGCCTGAGCAACACCTTTAGCAACGGCATCAAAGACCGTTTCTTCGGCATCGAATATAGGTTCTTGAGGGACATAGGCGATACGCAGACCCTGCTGATATTGCAGCAATCCGTCATCCAATTTTTCCATGCCCGCCAGAATCTTCAATAAAGAAGATTTGCCAGTGCCATTGCGGCCTATCAAACCCACACGCTCCCCTGATTCCAGAGTAAATGCGGTGTTTGCGAGGAGGTCTACATGGCCAAAAGCCAGTTTTGCATCAGTAAGTACGATTAAAGCCATGGCGACATTATCGTCATTTCCCCAAAAAGAATCTTATTTCCAATGAATATAGGATTGAGAAGTAGAATTCCTGGATACGCTAGATACTGAAAAAGCGAGCAATGACCTGTAAATTAACCCTCTCAGCACCACGTCTCATCCTTTTTGCAGGTCATGCAGGAGCGGGAAAATCAACGCTTGCCAAGAAAGCACTACCCCTAATCGTGGCAAAAACCGAGGAAGATTTCTTTTTTCTGGATAAAGACACGGTCTATGGAGCCTTTAGCTCCCATGTCATGGAGCTCACCACCAATAATCCTAATGACCGAGATAGCCCCTACTACCTCCAAAATTTACGAGATTGGGAATACAAAGGGCTCATAGCAATTGCCAAAGAAAACCTTCAATTAGGAATCAACGTCATTCTAGTTGGGCCATTCTCAAGTGAGCTTCAAAGTGGCAGGATGTTCAATCCCGAAGCCTTGGGTATTCCACCACAAACTACTATTCGGATAGCTTGGATCGATCTTGCCGAGCAAGAAGCTAAATCGCGAATGGAAAAACGGGCGGACCCGAGGGATGAGTGGAAGCTCGCGCACTGGGACCAATACATGATGCGCAGAGTTAATCCTCCAGAGCATGCATCAGTACAGCACTTTGATAATTTAAACTTTGATGAAGCTCAGTTTGAAAAACTCATCGATCATCTAGCTGACTAAAAAAGAATAAAGGCCCTGCATGCAGGGCCTCATCTTTGGAACTAGAAAGCTTAATACTTAGAACTTGTATGTCACGCCAACGGCTGGCATCCATGGGTTTAAGGTTAACTTACCAATGTTTCCTTGGCTAGCTAGCGCATTTTGACCATTAACATTCGTACTCATGGTTGCATATTTAACATCTACGTTTAAACCCCAATTTTTATCGAACATGTAATCCGCGCCAACTTGACCAACAAATCCAACACTGTTTTGATCTACAGTTGCAACGTTGCTGTAACCCAACGCTGAAAAATTATTTCTGTTTCCAAAAATTGTGTAGTTAATGCCAGCACCAACATAAGGCTTAATTGCGCCCAAATCTGTAAAGTGATACTGTACCAATAATGATGGAGGTAAGGCTGTGACTGTTCCAATAGGACCTGCAGTTAAGTTGGAATAAACATTAACTCGCTGTGGATAAGTTAAAACTAACTCTGCAGCTATATTTTTAGTAAAGAAATAAGATATATCGAACTCAGGAATTACTTGGTTCTTCGCACGTATGTTATTAGTTTGAACACCAACAGCTGAAGAGCTACCATTGGACTGCCCATTCTGAAATAGCAAATCCACGGCACGCACGCGCAACATCCATGGATTATCTTCGGCTGATTGGGCTTGCGAAGCGATCGGTGCCAATGAAGCAACGGCTGCCATTGCAACTACTAGTGATTTAAGACGCATGATGAACTCCCTTTTGTTTTCAATTTGATAAGAGTATTTTCAAATTAATTTAAGGTACTGAATTTGATTCAAATCAAATAGGGAGAGCTAGAAACTTTTTTGTGGGTTTAAAAGCAACGCTATTTATTGAAGTTTTTGATCCAGATCAAATGTGTTCATTTTTATTCTGTAAATCGTTTTTAAAGCACCTTTGAATAGGTTCCACGAGCCTGAGATGATCTGAGATGACGGTCAAATGTCATGGCTACCCGTCTTGCCAATAGTCTGCCCTTAATAGGAACCACCATACTATTTCCCTGCCACTCAAGCAAACCCGCATCTTCTAAGCTTTTAAGCTCTTCGATCTCAGCCTTAAAATAACTTGGGAAATCGATTTGGTGCGATCGAGCAAAGACTTCAGTATCTAGCGCAAATTGACACATTAATTCGCCAATTAACTCCCGACGCAAGAGATCGTCTTTATCAAGTCGTAGCCCACGCAAGGTAGGTAGATGCCCATTATCGATCGCCAGATAATATTCATCTAAGGTGCGGACATTCTGAGAGTAGCAATCATCCACCTTTCCAATTGATGAGATACCAAAAGCCAGTAAATCGCATTCTGCCTGGGTGGAATATCCCTGAAAATTCCGGTGTAGCTTTCCTTCTTTCTGCGCAATCGCTAATTCATCATCAGGCTTGGCGAAGTGATCCATACCAATAAATACGTATCCTGCTTCACCCAACCTCTCAATCGTATTGGACAGAATATCTAGCTTATCTGCGGCGCAGGGTAAATCTGCCTCAGCAATTCTACGTTGCGGCTTAAATATGTGAGGCAGATGTGCGTAGTTATATACCGATAAACGATCTGGACTCATTTTTAGAATCGTATCTACCGTTTCCTTAAAAGTTTCCGGCGTTTGCTTTGGTAGGCCATAGATCAAATCTACGCTTCTGGATTTAAATCCGTACTTTCTAGACCAATCCATAACTGCTTGCGTTTCTTCTATTGTCTGGACGCGATGCACAGCCACCTGTACGTCTAAGTTGAAATCTTGCACACCAAGGCTAATCCGGTTAAAACCCAGATGGGCCAAAAGCGCAATATCTTTTTCAGTCACGCGGCGAGGATCAATCTCAATAGAGTATTCGCCACCAGGGAGCAATTCAAAATGCTCGCGTGTGTGATGCATCAACTCTGTCATCTCATCATGGGATAAAAAGGTTGGCGTACCACCACCCCAGTGCAGCTGAGTAACTGGAATTTTTTTCTTTGCGCCCATTGCCGAGCTCACCATTGCCATCTCTTTAGCTAAATACTTAATGTACTTAGCGCTACGGCCGTGATCCTTGGTAATAATTTTATTGCAGCCGCAGTAGTAGCAAATATTAGGACAAAAAGGAATATGGAAATACAGAGACAAAGGTTCATTGACTTTAGCCACCCTCTCTAGAGCGCCAAGATAGTCTGCTTCACCAAATTCATTATGAAAGCGATCCGCGCTAGGGTAAGAGGTATAGCGAGGTCCATTGATATCAAACTTTTGCAAGAGCTCTGGATGAAATAGGACTTCTTTCTCTTCTGAAGAGGGAGTGACAGCAGAGTTCATTAAAGTGGGCGCTTGCTTAAGTAGGTGTTCTAGAGAGGTAATCTAATGCGACTGCTTCCGCTACTTTAACCCCATCCACCCCAGCCGACAAAATTCCACCTGCGTACCCTGCGCCCTCGCCTGCTGGATAGAGACCTTTAATATTGAGACTTTGATAATCGGAACCTCGGGTAATTCTTAATGGAGAAGATGTTCTAGTTTCCACACCAGTTAAAACCGCATCCTTCATGGAGAAACCTTTGATTTGCTTCTCAAAAGCAGGTATTGCCTCCCGAATCGCCTCAATGGCATAAGCCGGCAAGCTTTCAGCTAAATCAGTTAAATGTACGCCAGGCTTATACGATGGTGTAACAGTACCAAACTGGGTTGATGGTTTACCAGCCAAAAAATCACCTACCAGCTGGCCTGGGGCCTCATACGTCGAGCCTCCTAGCTCGTAAGCCTTAGACTCAATTGCCCTCTGAAACTCGATACCCGCCAAAGGGCCGCCAGGATAATCATCGGGAGTAATGCCAACAACAATGCCGGCATTGGCATTACGCTCATTGCGAGAGTACTGACTCATGCCATTGGTCACCACGCGATAAGGCTCTGACGTAGCTGCAACAACCGTACCACCAGGACACATACAAAAGCTATAAACGGAGCGGCCATTCTTTGCGTGATGAACCAATTTATAGTCGGCCGCCCCAATAAGCGGATTACCTGCATGAGGACCTAACCGAGCCTTATCGATTAAAGATTGGGGGTGCTCTATCCTAAAGCCTACCGAAAATGGCTTTGCCTCCATAAACACTCCCGCTTCATGCAACGCCTCAAATGTATCGCGTGCACTATGGCCCAAGGCCAGAATGACATGATTAGCGACCAAATTTTCATGTCCTTCAATCCTGACACCCGCAATGTGGTCATTCACAATTTCAAAACCAATAACCTTTTGAGAGAACCTAATCTCGCCACCCAAATCAATGATCTCTTGACGCATTTTTTCGACCACACCAACAAGGCGGAAAGTGCCAATATGGGGTTTAGCTACATATAGGATTTCATCTGGAGCTCCTGCTTTTACGAACTCATGAATGACTTTTCGACCATAAAACTTCGGATCTTTAATTTGACTATAAAGCTTGCCGTCTGAAAAAGTTCCAGCGCCACCTTCACCAAACTGCACATTGGATTCAGGGTTAAGCACATTCTTGCGCCACAGGCCCCAGGTATCTTGAGTCCGCTCACGTACTTTTTTGCCGCGCTCTAAAACAATAGGCTTAAAACCCATTTGCGCCAATAAAAGTGCTGCAAATATTCCACAAGGACCAAAACCAATTACTACGGGTCGCACAAAATTAGCTAACTTCATTTCTGAGGCTTTAGCTACAAAGTGGTAACTGGTGTCTGGCGAAGGTTTTACATGAATGTCATTTTCGAATGCCTTGAGAACCTCTTCTTCATCTCTTACAGATAAATCGACGGTATAAATAAAGGCAAGCACCACATTTTTTCTGGCGTCATAGCTACGTTTAAAGATCTCCGTCCGAATTAAGTCTTTAGACTGAATATTTAAACGCTTCAAGATTGCCGCCTCCACTGCCTCTGGAGGATGGTCTATTGGTAAACGTAGTTCAGTAATACGGATCATGGGCTTTTACGATACATAGTAAATGGGAGCAATTTCCAAAATAATACTGGTTCGGCAGGGTGATCTGGCTTTAAAGGCGATAATGCGCCATGGCTCTACGCGCAACTATCCACAAAGTCGACCTCCATGTCGCAGACTCAGACCGTCATTATTACGGTAGTCACTCCCTCACCATTGCCAAGCACCCCTCAGAAACTGAAGAGCGGATGATGGTCAGAATCATTGCTTTTGCACTTCAAGCGCAGGAAGATTTGGTCTTCACTAAAGGTTTGAGTGATACCGATGAGCCAGATTTGTGGATTAAAGACTTAACAGATGCCATCAAGTTATGGATTGAAATTGGTCAACCCGATGAACGTAGGATTTTGAAAGCTTGCGGACGGTCCGATCAGGTGGTGGTGTACTGCTTTGGCGGTCACACTAGCAAGATTTGGTGGGATGGCATAAGCAATAAACTCAATCGCGCCCGTAATCTGCAAATCGTTTCCATTCCAGCCGAGCAAGCGCATGAACTCAACAAACTGGTGGAGCGCAGCATGGTCATCCACGTCAATATTCAAGATGGAGAGGCTTATGTCTCTTCTGACAAAGGCCAATTGACCATCACCCCTGAAGTGTGGCGTAGCAATTCATAATCAGATCAATGAAGTCTGTTGTCCTCGATACTAACGCCCTGCTTGACCTTTTTGTCTTTAATGACTTTAGGGCAATCCATCTTAAACAAGCTCTACGAGAAAAACGGATTGATGCAGTAGCTACTGCAAAGACTATAGAAGAACTTGAGGATGTCATTTCCCGTCCGCTTTTTGCTTTGGACGAAAATAAGCAGACGCAAATACTGTCTGAATGGCAGTCGCTATGCAGAAGAGTTGATGATCAAAGCCTGACTGAGGCCCCTTGGCAATGTGAAGATACCGATGATCAGGTCTTTCTCAACTTAGCCTATTCAATCAAGCCTGCCATTTTAATTAGCAAAGACAATGCCTTGCTCAAACTGGCCAATCAGGCATTAAAGGGGGGCATTTTGATTACATCCAGTTACCAGGTTTTATAGCTTAGAACTAGGGCGTAGCTCCTTAGCTGCCTCTGCTGCAATCTCAAAAGACCGTAGTCGAGCCTGTTGATCAAAGATTTGTCCGGTCATAATGATTTCATCGGCACCCGTCAGATCAAGCCAATGCTGCATACCCTCTTTCACTGTGTGCAAAGATCCTACTGCTGAGCACTGCAACATATGCGCAGCCACTACTTTTTCATGAGGCTCACAAAATTCATCTAGATTAGCAATCGGGGGTGGTAATTGACCTCTTGTATTGCGTCGCATTCTTACTATGTTCTGCTGTAATGACGTAAATAAATATTGGGCTTCTTCATCAGTATCGGCGGCAACTGCATTCATAACAAAAGCACAGTAAGGCGCAGCCATCTTTTTGGATGGCTTAAAAAGCTTGCGATAGGTAGACATTGCTTCGAGCAATTGTTCTGGCGCAAAATGGGAAGCAAATGCATAAGGCAAGCCTAAATGGGCGGCTAATTGAGCTCCGTATAGACTCGACCCCAAAATCCAGATAGGCACCTCCGTATTGATTCCAGGAATTGCCTTAACCGCTTGCCCGTCTTGTTCTGGGCCAAAATAATGCTGTAGCTCCAGAACATCTTGGGGAAAGCGATCATCACTACCCAGTAAATCTCGGCGCAAGGCTCTTGCCGTCAATTGATCGGTTCCTGGCGCGCGCCCTACGCCTAACTCAATTCTGCCGGGGTAGATAGATGCTAGAGTTCCGAATTGCTCAGCAATCACCAGTGGGGCATGATTGGGCAACATTACCCCACCAGAGCCTACGCGGATATGGGAGGTTCCAGCCGCAATATATCCAATTAAAACTGCAGTTGCTGAGCTGGCATTACCGGTCATATTGTGATGCTCTGCCACCCAATAGCGGGTGTATCCCCAACGCTCGGCATGTTGAGCTATATCTAAACTATTGCGCAAAGCATCAGTGGCGGTAAACCCCTCTGGAATCGGCGATATATCTAAAATGGAGTACGGGACTAGATTTGTCATTTATAGATCATACTGAGAAAGTAATTTTTGAACATGGGTAATGTAGAAAAAGCGGATGCTGGCCTATTTAAGCCAGGCAGCAAACTAAAGCATAAGAAAAGCGGTGGTTTTTATAAAATCCTTGTACTGGCCAATATGGAGGCAAACCTAAATCCAGCATATGTTTATGAGTCAATGCAGACTCATGATTTTTGGATCAGGCCAAAAACAGAAATGGAAGATGGCCGATTTGAACTGCTTTTAGAATAAATCTGAGGATAAAAATGACCGAAGAACGTATTACTAACCTGGAAATTAAGCTCAGCTTTACTGAAGACCTTATAGAACAGTTAAATCAAACTGTTTATAAACAGCAACAGCAAATTGAATTTCTGTATCGAGAGCTAAAATCCATTAAGGAGCAGGCAAGTAGCGCTGGTGGGGGCGGAAGCCTTATGGATGAAATTCCTCCGCACTACTAATATCTTGATATTATTCTTTTAGAAATGATTGTTTTTAATTTCGAAACCTTGTATCAGTCATAAAGGAATCAAGTCATGGGTAACTTAGCACCATTTTTTGTTCAGTGGGGTCTTACCTCATTATCCCTTTGGGTGGCCAGTTATATCTTCAGTGGCCTGCGCTTTGCAGATGGTGGCTCATTGCTCATTGCAGCCCTGCTGCTTGGCTTTGCCAATGCAATTGTCAAACCCTTGCTTATTCTGTTTACACTACCATTAACAGTCTTAACCATGGGATTATTTTTGCTGGTGATTAATGCTTTGGTATTGATGCTCGTTTCAGCATTAGTCACTGGGTTTACTATTTCCAGTTTCTGGACTGCTTTTTTTGCCAGTATCTTTATTTCGCTGTTTAGCCTTTTTATCAGCGGAGTATTGTTCTAAGATTTACTGTATTCGAGAGTAAATATCCGACCAAGGATGCAGCACTACCTTACAAGGTTGCAACTTGGTCGTCATTGATTTGGCATTTTCAGCCAAGATTGATGCACCCCCAGTAAATAGCCCTAGACCAATAGAGACAGCACTATTCATTACACCAGCCTTATTCAACCCCACGGTAGGATTTTGCAGTGTCCCTTGCAGCTTCACAAGATTAGCCAAATCTAGGCCAATAGTCAGGCCTGATTTTTCTCTAGGATAGATATTTAAATTAATTACTTCCGTATTAAGATTTACCGTGCCCGATAGCACGACATTTAATCGATCAGTCTGGACCCTCACTGAATCTGCCACATTTACTAGACCATTATTTACTGGTAAGTAGGCGGCCGCACATTCCAATACCGTTTGATCTAAATTTTTTCGTAACGGATTAATAGCATCAAAAAGTGAGATCACAAAATTACCACCTTTATTAATATAACTAGATGGGAGTTTGGCCTGGGATAGGTAAATTTGTACCTTACCTGTGGAACTTCCCATCAGTTGATGCAAGCTCACACCAGAGCCCTTCAAATCAAAAGCAATTTGCGTATCACCACCGCTTACTTTAGAGCTCCCATCGGCAGTCTTAAGTACTTGCTCTAAGCTATATCCATTGGCTTGCCCTCTGAATGAAACCTTAGGTATTCCGCTATGAAACTTGACAATTGAAGCTTGGGCTTGTGCGCTGCTAGAGCCTATCTGAAAATTAAGGTTTTGAAGATCTATTTGCTCATTTTCGAACTGAAATAAAGCGGTAACATTTTTTAAAGGGGCGTAATTGGGCAATCCAAGCTGATTAATATTAACGCCCACCCGACCCCTAGCTTCGGGTAATAAATTAAAGGGTATCGACATATCGCTAAAGAAATAAGGGGATGGAGCCTGAGTTCTCGCCGCGGTAGCGGGCAATCCTCCTCCTGATGTAGCTAAGGCAGAAGCGCTTGCAAGTGGTGCTAGATCAAAAGACTTAGAGCTTAATTCAACATCAAAAATAGGGGCTGCCTTGGACTGCTTTTGAATATCCCCCTTTACAGATAGGACCTTTCCATTGAGCTCGAGATTTAGATTCATTTCAATCTTGAGTGGATGAAGGTCCCAATCATTGAAAATCTTACGAATTTTCGTAATCTTTCCATCAACTCCTAACTGAATATTACCCAGTTTGACATCTAACTTGATATTAGTATTACCTCCATCCCCACGCAGTGAGAGTTGGGCAATTTCATAGGTTTTTACGGATCCCGATGGATCTCGATAAATAATGCGGGCATCGGTCACGGTCGAGCTCTCGATAGCCACAAAGGTATTGCTATCTCTGCCAGGAGAACTTGTTTGGGCAGAATTGCCTTGGACTAAAGGGGCTGCCAATACCCAATTTCCGATTCCACCTGAATTTGATTGCAAGTGCACCTCGATGCCACTTATATTGATCCGACTAATTTCCACTCGTTTTGAAAGCAAGGGGAGTAGCTTGACCTCTAACTCCACCCGCTTAACCCTCACCATCTCTGGATCTGAAGCCCAATCAGCATTGCTCAAAGTAACATCTTGGGCCAATACGCCAATCGCAGGAAAAAAGGTAAGGCCAATAGGTCCGGATATTTTGAGATCACGACCCGTAGCATCCTTCACGGTTGCGCCTAGTAACCGCGTGAGCTTAAACTGATCAATTGAAGATGCAGCGTACCAAATACCTGCTACAGCGAGAGCAAGCAGTGCTAACAAAGCCATTACAAGAATCTTGATCTTTTTATTCATCATTATTTAATTCTAACTTTAAGAATGGGTCTATAGACTAAAATTAACCCTTAACCTTTATTTGCAAACACCCATCATGAACACTGCTACTAGCCTCCCAAAATGTCCCGCATGCCAAGAGGACATGACTTATCCTGATGGCGAAAACTATGTTTGCGCACAATGTGGTGATGAATGGCCTATGGCCGTTGCGAAAGAGGATGATGAAGGCGGACTCATCGTTAAAGACGCCAATGGCAACCTCTTAGCTGATGGCGATACCGTCACTCTGATTAAGGACCTCAAGGTAAAGGGCTCCTCAACCACCTTAAAAGTTGGCAGCAAAATCAAAGGTATTCGCCTGGTCTCCGGCGATCATGAGGTGGATTGCAAAACCGAAGCTGGCAATATGCTCCTTAAAGCCTGCTTCTTAAAAAAAGCTTAAACACATCTAGACCGCATATTCAGATCTAATGAACATTAAGCTAGGCGCTAAACTTCTTAAGCGTTGCGTATAGCTGGTCTTTTAAAAGCAGCTTCTCCTTTTTCAGGATTTCGATTTGCTCGGGGGTACTCGGCTCAGAATGCGCCTCCATTCTCTGAATCTGTTGATCCAGGTTATTGTGCTTGTCGAACAAATGAGAAAAATGACGATCAGATGTCTTCAACTTGCTGATTAATTCACGATATTCAGGAAACATGGATTCTCTCTCGGTTTAGGTTGTTGATAAAGCACTGCTCCAGTGTATCAAGATGACATTCAATTTCAAGCTAGCTTTGGTCAAAAGCCATAGCTCATTAAAATTTTGAGGTGAAACCCCATGCAAGAATTAGTAAAGTCAGCCAAAAACTACAGTAATATTCATTTGTGCACAAGGCACATTAACTACCAAAACGAAGGGTAATAGACCATGGCTACAAAGAAGTCACCAGCAAAAAATAAAGTAGCTACTAAGGTGGTAAAAAAAGCCCCTGCAAAGAAAGCCGTTAAAAAGGTTGTTGCCAAGAAGGTAATCGCTAAAAAGGCCACGAAAAAGGTAGTCAAAAAACCCGCAACTAAGAAGGTTGCTGTTAAGAAACCAGCGGCAACAAAAGTAGCCGCTAAAAAACCCGTTGCCAAAAAATCGGTAACGAAGGTTGTCGCAAAAAAACCAGTAGTTAAAAAGGCTGTAAAAAAGGCGCCTAGAGCAACCAAAGCTTTAAAGGTCGATCAATACGGCCTTGAACAAGATGATGAATTTTATGGTCTCTATTTTGCTAAATCAACAAAAAAAGGCTTGGTTGAAGTCAAGCCCTGCACCTTCTCCTTAATGTACTGGTGGAAAGGATTGCTTGGCTATCCTGACATGATTGAGATTTCAAAAGACAGTAACACCGCCATGTTGCAGTTTGAGTCGACATTTGGTGGCGGTGACTCTGGTGAAACAGAGTTAACTGAAAAAGACGTCTTTGATGTCGATCACATTATTGAGGTAGATGAAGAGGAAATGCTAATTTCTCTTTACTCTTACGTTCCCATTCCAGTGCCAGAGAAATTGATTGGTGCATTAGGATTATCGATTCTAAATATTAATCCAGAAACCCGCTATGGCAATCTAGAAATTTGCTCCACAGATAACGAAGAAGGCGCAAACGAGCATTTCCTGCGTTACCGTGTGGCTACTTATTTACGAGGAATCAAGTCCGGAAAAGTGGAGGCCATTGAAAGCATGATTACCAATGGATCCGAGTTCTTTGGTCTGGCAATAGATGCAATGTGTGTAAATAAATCGATTAAGAAGTGGTTGCTGAGCTAATCAACGGCAATCTTTTGTTGCTTTAACCGCCACACACAAAGATGTAGGTCATAGGAAAGCGATCGTTCACTGTTTTGTGAGATTCAACAATAGTGGCGGTACGCTTTCCTAACTTTTTACACTCCCCAAGTGCAGCTTCCTGAGCCTCAGTATCTTTAGCAGATTTAGGTGCATGAACCCCCACAGTTCCATCAGATTGGCGATAGACCCCAAACTCGCTTTCCGGAGTTGCGCATGCCAGTAAAACCATACTCATACTCACAATCAAAATGGCTCGGATATTTTTCATTTGAAGATTGCCTATGTGCTTAGAAGAAACCTATTCTAGCCATTTTTATGCATTTATATTTAGGCATTTCCTAATAAAGAACCAAAAATAGGTAATTAAAGATCCCCTAGTAAATGTTAAATTTTATTTTCAGAAATCCAGCGCTCGCTTTATACAAAGCTATTATTTTTGACGATCAAATGACTAAAGAAGACGAATCCAAAGCTCGTACTAGTCGCCTCTACGTCCTCCGCACTCCTTATTGCTAAAGCACCCTTTAATGCTAGAACAAATTCAAATCTAATTCCATGGTTAGGTAATGATCAATTAAACAAAGGGTTTTCCCTAGGTAATGTCAAATAAACTACCTCAGCAAAAAGAGTTATTTATTGATCCGCCAAATTTACCCATCATAAATTTAGGCTTTCCGATCAACGCCAGCCCATACAATAAGCACATGCTTATACAAATTACCAACCTGCTTCTTCAAGTCTTTGTCAGCATCATCGCTGGCGCCTGCCTCTTGCGCTGCTATCTCCAGTGGCTCGCTTTTAATCTGGGGTCTGGCCAAAGCAAATCTATCGGCGTTTATTTACTTCCGCTTACTAACTGGATAGTCCTTCCTTTGCGCAGAATCAGCCCGAGCATTGGCAGATTTGATATGGCTAGCTTTGTTGCCGCTTACCTCCTTTTACTGGGGAAGGCATTTGCACTTTCTTTTTTAATAGGAAGCTCTCTTGGGGTGTTGCCTCATCTGATCTTTGCTCTTATCGACCTTTTTGATTTAGCCCTTTCTGGGTTGGTTGGCTTGGTTTTTGCCAGCGTCATACTTTCCTGGGTTAGTGCAGGCTCTCAAATCCAGTATTTACTATCTCTTTTGGTTGAACCGCTACTAACACCCATTCGGCGTATGTTGCCGAGCATGGGCGCATTAGATTTATCCCCTCTTGTCTTATTGATTGGCTTACAGATACTCCAGATTATTTTAAATAATCTGAGATAGTCAAGTCATCATCCGCAACTTGGGTAATCCGACGTTCTCCTACTATTTTTTTGCTGATGTAGCTAGGATCGACTCGTATTAACAGTGAAGCCAATCACCTAAAGGACTCTTAGCCTCCACTCGTATTGACACCAGGAGTGAGGCCACTGACACCCCTTATCAAAAAGTGAAATGCTTAATAACAATTATGCGGGGTGCTTAGTTTAATTCTCTAAATCTTCGCTGCTATCTTCAATTCGGTAATCCACTTTAATTTTTTTTAAGACTGGGTGCAAGGTTTGAGTTTTATCTGGCCACAAGTTATCAGTTAACTTGCAATGACCGAAAAATGGTATTTGTTCTTTTTCAAAATCTTGATTGTCATCAGCATTATGGTTAGTCATCCCCATCTCCTTAAAAAATATAAGCCTTGGTTACCTATGGGCTGTTAGAACAAACTTTCAAACAACTTGAAAGAATTGCACTTCATCTCCCATAAGTAGCTTATATTTTTATCAAAAAACTGTGACAGTTCTATCGCTAAGTAGATATTTAAATGATTATATTTTATATGATGAAATTGTCATAATTACGCTTTAGGTATCAATATCAACATCTTCAGTCTTCAGGTAGTCGCTCTACGCGATTGAGCTCACTTTTTAGTTCTGCCACCGTTTTACCTAGCTCAGAAAGTACTCTACTTTGCCTTTGTACGATGATGAGTTTTTTTTCTTTTAACCCTTCACTACAGTCAAAACTAGAGGGGTCTTGAGAATGCTCATTTATTGATTTCATAGCTATTGAACCTTATAAAAACAGCGAAAAAGGGAATAATTCATCGTGAATGGCTATTTATTGACGGCTTGATGTGAGCATGACTTGTGGGACGAATTTCGGGAATTAGAAGCTGTTTCAAGCTTGCTCAAAAATGATAAGCCTCGGAGATTGGGTTACAAGGGTTCTATCTTAATTACCACGTCTACTCTAGCAGAGCTTTAATTTATCTCTATATAGCCGTGAAATATTTAATTCTTAAAATAATTATTACCCGACCTAGGACCAGAATAAAAAAAAGGGGGGTGTGAGTTAATAAAAACAATTTAACTTTTCAGCGTCAGTTTACATGGACTTCCTCAACATAAAAAGCTTCCTTGTAAAAAATTTCCGGCGTTATTATTTCATGTTAAAACGCATCAAGATTGAAGCTTGATAGCATTTACTAACCCTAAAATAATTGTCATAAAAATGACATTAGAACGTCATAATATTATTGGTGGATTCAAACACGAAGTGCAACACGGTTTAAAGATTGAGTAAAGACTTCACTTGGTGTTTTAAATCCCAATCGTTTTCTGGGTCTGTTATTTAATTGATCTTGGATCATTCTAAGCTCCTTGTCGGTGACAGTGGATAAGGCTCTTTTCTTGGGGATGTATTGACGTAAGAGCCCGTTGAAGTTTTCATTCGATCCCCGTTGCCAACTGGCAAACGGATCGGCAAAGTACGTGGTGCTATTTAATGCAGTATCAATTGTGCTGTGTCCTGCAAATTCTTTCCCGTTATCAAAAGTCATGGTTTTGACTAGTGGGGCTAAGGGACTCAGTTTGCTAATGATGGCGGCACTGACTAAATCTGACGTTTTGTTCTTGACCTTAGCCAGAACGGCATAACCACTCTTACGCTCAACTAAAGTTACGACCGCTTGCTTATGGGCCGCTCCAATGACGGTATCGCCTTCCCAGTGACCAACTTGGGCTCGAGTCTCAATATGGGCTGGGCGCTCACTAATCGGTCTTCTGCCAATGATCTGACCTCTACGTTCCCGGCCACTGGCATAGCGCTTCTTGCGCTTCTTTTGGCAGCGTAGCTGCTGATACAGGCTACCACCTGCTGCTTTATCGGCATAGACATGGCGGTAGATGGTCTCGTGGCTAATACCGACCTGATTGGCAATTTGGACTGGGCTCCACTTCTCTAAGAGGCAATCAACTGTTTTACCCCATTCGGCAATAGTAATCTGGGTAGCGTTGCGAGAGCCTAGGGAGCGCTCCTGTGCTAACAG
>CAIMZP010000040.1 GCA_903846025.1 uncultured beta proteobacterium
TAACTGACGCTTATACTTAGCTTTTGTGCCTGTCAAACGAGCGGGAGTGATCTTGGCATTTTCACCAATAAAATCCTTCAATGTATCGACATCTTTGTAGTCGATTTGTTCAACACCAGCAACGGTGAAACGGCAATAACGCTTACGCTTGAACAATGGGTTCTGAGCTGGTTTCTTTTTGAAATCGGGTTTTTTTCCAAACGCCATGATGATTTCCTCTTTAATTTTTCAATTGAATATGGGTGATATGGAAAACAAGTCTTTGATTACGTAGAGTCTTGGGTGCCAAAAATCCTTCAAACACTGCCTTAGCTCCTAAATCCATTTGCTCTAAACCCTTTTGTATTGGGCCGATTGCTATGGCTTCAACGCTCATCTGTATTTTCCTTGCCACTCCTACCTCGTTAGCTTCACCACTATGTTCTAGCAAGCAATGCATCACAGGTATTCCTGCAGGTGTAAATCGAATTGCGTCTTTAGTTACCAATATTGCAGTGAGGGTGAAATGATTCAATGCTGCTCCGCCACTCTGATCCGCTTTCTAGTCTGTGTATTCCTCTTCAAATTTTTAGCTTAAGCCGCTGCTACTGGAGCTTCGGTTTGGGCTGACTTACGCGCTTCTTCACGTTGCACTTCTTTCATCATGATGGAAGGCTCTGATGCAGCTTTCTTAGTCTTGATGATGAGGTGACGCAAAACCGCATCGTTAAATTTAAATGCATGTTCGAGTTCATCCAGAGTCTTCTGGTCGCACTCAATGTTCATGCAAACGTAGTGGGCTTTAGCAAGTTTGTCGATCATGTAAGCCATCTGACGACGACCCCAATCTTCAATACGATGAACTTTGCCGCCAGCAGTTGCCAATGTCGCTTTGTAACGCTCGATCATTGCAGGTACTTGCTCGCTTTGGTCCGGATGGACGATAAAAACGATTTCATAATGACGCATCTAACACTCCTTAAGGATGAAGTCACCTGAGCTTCTTGCTAACTTCCGATGGTTGTTGAAGTTAGCGCCAGTGTGACAAGGTAGTAACAAATTGTAGTTACAACATACAACGCTTTTAAAACACTTACCTAATCTCAGGCAAGTCCGCTATTCTAGCAAAAAAATCCTGCCAAGTCAGGGGTTTACCATTTAATTTCTCTTGGTTTGCTGCATTTAGGGCTAACTGGAGTGCAATTCTGGCTCTAGGTGCTGATAGAGTCCCAGATGCCATGCAACCTGGTGTATCTTTTTCTGGAATATCGGAATAAATTGTTCCAGCACCAGTCCTACTAGTTCTTACTAGTGCAATACCTCGACCCAACGCCTGATCCAGAGCACCCTTCCACTCGTCATGTATGCCCCCCATACCTGTTCCAGCCAGCACTAAGCCTTTCACATCGCTACCGAACCAATGGACAATCGTTTGTGCACGTGCGCCTGCGTGACTTGTCAAAATCTCCACCCAAGGCCACTCATTAGCCTTTGGTATGGGCAAATCTTCATTCCAAGCAGCCTGAACAGCCTTAATGCCCGAGAGCCATGAAGGATTTATAAGGCCTACCGAGCTGCTTGGCGAGTCCCGCAAGGGGGCATTTATGGCTGTAGCGTGACGCTTAGCTAAATCCATTGCCAAACATCCACGACCATCCATGACCGCATATATTCCACCTGGGCAGTTGTCAATTGGTGTTGACGCCCATCTAATGGCATCTAGCAAGTTTGATGGGCCATCAGCCTTGGGTGCATTTGCCGGGAGCATAGCCCCTGTCAAAATGACCCTTTTTCCCAAAGTTTGAGCGTACTTGCCACAGGTAGCCTGCAAAAATAAGCCCGTTTCCTCAATAGTGTCCGTTCCATGAGTAATTACGATACCCATCACCATTAAATCGGCTAGAGAATCATGAACGGCAATGCCAAGTTGCGTGAGGAGGGCGTCAGAAAGATTGCGGCTATTGATATTGGCCACTTGCCTTGAGACAATTTTGATACCCGCGGGTAAGCCAGATTCGACATGAGATAAAAGTAACTCTACCCCTAGCTGCCCAGCTTCATATTGAAGGGGGTTACCTTTAGGCTCGCGGGCAAGACCCGCTATGGTGCCACCCATACCTAAGACCAATATATAAGGGGATTTTTCAGCACTTTTAACAGGATTTGAACTCATCTCCCATTATCTCTTGCTACCATCTGGTTCAAAAATTGTTGAAATCTTCAATAGTGCTGTATACAATCCCAGTATGGACATAAATACAGTTGATTTTCAAGAGGAGCTAACTGCCCTCCCTAAACTCACTTCACGTCAGAGAGAGATTTTAGAATTAATTACTAATGCAATTGACGAAAGCGGTTCACCCCCTACTCGCGCGGAAATTGCCGCGCAACTGGGATTCGCCTCGGCCAATGCCGCCGAGGAACACCTACGCGCACTCGCAAAAAAAGGGTACATTGACCTGACCCCAGGAACCTCCCGTGGCATTCGGATTCCCCAGCGCTTTAACCAGTCACACAATCAAAATAAATATCGTCAAATGTCTTTGCCTTCGGGCGCATTACAACAGCTAACATTGCCACTGATTGGCAGGGTTGCTGCAGGCTCTCCCATCATGGCAATTGAGCATATTGAAAAGCAGGTGCCCATCGACCCCAACCTGTTCAGCAAAGGTGCTGATTACTTGTTAAAAGTAGTGGGGATGAGCATGCGTGATGCAGGGATTTTGGATGGTGATTATTTAGCTGTTAGAAAAACGACTGAGGTTCGCAACGGCGATATCGTGGTTGCACGTCTGGATGACGAGGTGACCGTCAAACGCTGGAGCCAGAAAAAAACGGCTAATGGCATGGTGATCGAGTTACAAGCCGAGAATCCCGATTTCAAAAATATTATGGTTGATAGTCGACAAGCTAACTTTGCTATCGAGGGGCAGGCGGTTGGTCTCATCAGGGCTGGTGGACTATAAGCCTCAGCACCAAATACAAAAGGCCTCATTTGAACTGTCCAATTTTGCTGGATCAGTTCAAATGAGGCCTTTTGTATTAATGAATGTAGCTTGCTAAAAGCGCTTGCTTTTCTTATTTCTTACTTGGGGCTATAACATTCGCATTTTTAGGGGATGAGCTGATCGTAATAATCGTCTTAGGACCAGCTAAGGAGCCTTCATTAATTTCTACTGTAGAAGTGCGATCACCTTTAGTAAACACCAAAATACTGGTTTTGGATTTGACGGCGCTAATTGTTGTCCAGCCCGCTCTTGGGTATTCAGATTGGAAGAATGCGTATATATCTGTGGGAGATTGCACACCAGAGAGAACCACGCGCCCAACCCAGTTATCACCACGGCCAATAATCAAAGAGTCCGACCCAATGATTTTGGAAGCAGCGGGCAAAGGCATATCGCCTAACAGTTGCGCCTGAGTTTCTTGAACTTCACTCGGCGTGCCAGTTGGAGAGTCTCCAGAAGACGCGCATGCTGCCAATAGAGCAGATAAAAACAGTGCTGTTGCGATGATCTTCAGTCGATGGAATAGATTCATATTCTCGCTCCAGTTATTAATGCGATTTACATACTTTTGAAAAAGTATTTTAGGTCAAGCTCATCAATCGTCAAGCAAAATCACTGGAGGCGCGTGAGGGAATCGAACCCCCGTACGAAGCTTTGCAGGCTCCTGCCTAACCACTCGGCCAACGCGCCAAAGATACTTAAATCAAAAATGGGAAGCTTTGGAGGGCTTCCCATCGAACTTGGAGCGGGAAAGGAGGTTCGAACTCCCGACCTATACCTTGGCAAGGTATCGCTCTACCAGCTGAGCTATTCCCGCGTAACAGGGCGATAGTTTAACAAACTATTTCAGAGGTGGCGTTTTTTGTTATTAAAGCTAAACACTGACTGCATTTAATTACCCGCAAAGCCATGTGAAATAAGGGTTTAATTGCTTACTCAACTTTATCCATAAGTACAGGAAAAGCTTTTTTCATATAATAAAACATCGACCAAAGCGTTAAAAATGATGCAATCCAGATCAACCACGTTCCCACTCGTGCGCAATCTAACCAGCCAAATAAGGTGTTATTCAGTAATAAAAATGGAATCGCTATCAGTTGTGCCGTTGTTTTAAGTTTACCCACCATATGTACGGCAATACTTTTACTCGCACCAAGTAGCGCCATCCACTCTCTTAATGCGGAGATAGCAATCTCGCGCCCTATGATGACTAGAGCTACCCAGACCTGAACGCGGTCCATATTAAGCAGGACAAGCAGGGAAGCGGCCACGATAAGTTTGTCGGCAACTGGATCCAGAAACTGCCCAAAGGCAGACTCTTGCTTCATGCGACGCGCTAAAAATCCATCCAACCAATCTGTCACGGCAGCAAAAACAAAAATCACCGTAGCGGTCAGGTTTTGCTCAAAAGGACTTAGCCAGTTAGTAGGCAAATAAAACACCGCTACCAACAATGGTATGGCGGCAACACGCAGCCAAGTCAAGGCGATAGGTAAGTTAAAAGGCATGACTCAAGCATAAACCAATGTCAGGTAACTTGGGGCTCAATGAAGTTGGCTATAAATTTGCTCAGCCAAAGCATTAGATATCCCCTCCACTCCAGCCAATTCCTCAATGGTGGCGCTAGCTACGCCCCTAAGCCCTCCGAAGCGAGCGAGTAATTTTTGGCGGCGCTTTGCACCTATGCCTTCTATCTCCTCTAACCTGGAGATGGTTCTTGCTTTTGCACGCTTAGCCCGCATACCAGTAATGGCAAAGCGGTGGGCTTCATCTCGAATTTGCGCCACCAACAAGAGTGCCGCGCTATTAATTCCTAACTCAAGCGGCTTGCGGTCATCGGCAAAAATAAGGGTTTCTAGGCCTACTTTACGGCCCTCTCCTTTTGCAACACCCACAATCAATCCTACATCCATGCCAAACTCAGAGAGCACTTGCCGCGCCATCTCCACTTGACCTTTACCACCGTCGATCAAAATAACCTGTGGCATTTTTTCCACTGGCAATTCCTGGAAGTTGGCATAGCGTCTTTGGAGCACTTGACGCATCGCGGCATAGTCATCACCTGGGGTAATGTCGTTGATATTAAAACGTCGATATTCACTCGATTGCATAGCATTTTTTGCATAAACCACACAGGATGCTTGCGTTGCTTCACCCGAGGTATGGCTGATGTCAAAACATTCGATTCTGAGCTGATCTAAGCTTTCTAACTCTAAGCTCAGAATATCGGCCAAAGAGCGGGCCCTGAGTAACTGACCACCAGTCTCCACTAAGCGTTTAGCAATGGCAATCTTGGCATTACCTTCGGCCATAGAAAGCCAATGGCGGCGCTGACCTTGAGGCTGATGTAAGAAGGTAATCTTTTTCCCGGCCTGTATGTTTAGGAGGTCATGCAGATCCTTCGGCGGAAGCCCTTCGATAGTTACTCCGTCATCAGTGGCCGTTTGCAAAGGATGATTGAGAATTAAAACTGGAGGAATGAGGTTGGTAGTTGACCCTTCATCACCCAACTTCGCTTCCAAGTAGTGTTGCGCAATAAATGCTTCTAAAATTTCAGCAGGCGGCGGAAGTTCTCCAGCAGCAGATTTCAGCCCCTTAGGAAAATATGCTCGATCCCCCAAATGGCGACCCCCACGAATCATTGCCAAATTGACGCAGACTAATCCCTCCATTTCAGCTACGGCAATCACATCTACATCGCCCTCGCCATCAGCAACAGTATCCATGGACTGCTGCTGGAGCACACTAGAGAGGTCGGCAATCCGATCCCTCAAGACGGCAGCCATCTCAAACTCCATCGCTTCACTATGAGAGTGCATTTCCTTCTCAAGCTCGGATAGCACGCGACCGTGATCACCCTCTAAGAATCGCGTAGCTTGAGCAACATCTTGCCCGTATTGCTGGGCACTTAGTCGACCCACGCAAGGAGCGCTACAGCGATGAATTTGGTGCAGCAAACAGGGGCGGCTGCGGTTTTTAAAAACAGAGTCTTCACACGTTCTCAGTCGAAATACCTTTTGCAAAATTTGCACGCTATTTCGTACCGCCCAGGAGTTTGGGAAAGGGCCAAAGTAATGGTTTCGCTTATCCACTTTTCCGCGATAAGAGGCGAGCCTAGGAAATTCATGTCCGGTCAACATTACATAGGGGTAAGACTTGTCATCCCTAAAGAGAATATTAAAAGGCGGGGCTAATTCCTTAATGAGATTGTTCTCAAGAATTAAGGCTTCTGTTTCAGTCCGTGTTACCGTTGTTTCATAGCGAACTATTTTTCCCACCATTAGCGCAATGCGCGGAGAAAGCTGAGTTCGTTGAAAATAACTTGAAACACGCTTTTTGAGGTTGCGCGCTTTGCCTACATACAGAATCTGCCCTGCCTCATCAAAAAAGCGATATACCCCCGGTAATCCGGGAAGCCGTTTAACGTCCTGCTGAAGGTTTTCAAAAAGCGAATTACTCATGCGTTGGGATATTTTCTGCCAAATCGTTGATAACTACGGTGATGCCGGTATTTGCTGGCGTCTAGCTAGAAGCTTAACAAGTCTTCACAAGCAAGACGTCCGCATTTTTTGCGATGACCTGCCCACCCTTAATTTACTCGCTTCTGGTACTGAGGAAACTATCAGACAAAAAGTGGACCTTCAGCCTTGGGAGGCAAGTTGCGGTCATTTACGTCAATCCGTAACTACGCCGGATGTCGTCATTGAGGCCTTTGGCTGCGATCTTCCTGAGCAATATCTTGCGGGCCTATTAATCGCCCCAAAGAAGCCCGTCATTATTAACCTAGAGTATTTGAGCGCCGAACCTTGGATTGTCGATTTTCATGGAAAAGCTTCGCCACAAGCGCACGGACTACCTAAATACTTTTTCTTTCCAGGCTTCCAAGATAAAACGGGCGGAATACTAATTGATCCAATACCCCATAGATTTAATCAAACTACAGCATCCATTCCCAAGAGCATAAAAGATATCTGGTCACAATTACGATCGAGCGCAAGCAAAATCAGCGTTTTTTGCTACCCTAGCGCACCTTTAGGAAAGTGGCTACAAGACCTAGGGTCGCTTGGTAGGGATTTTGATATTGTGCTGACCCACGGTCAACGGGAGCAGTTAAGTTTAAGTACGGGCCGCCCACTTACCCTTCCCCCATCAATTCAACTCCTAACCATTCCCTTTGTTTCGCAAGATGAGTATGACTGGGTTCTGTCGCAATGCGACTTCAATATCGTCAGAGGCGAAGATTCTTTTGTACGCGCCCAATTGGCAGGAAAACCGTTTATTTGGCATATTTACCCTCAAGAAGATCATGCCCATGAAGTGAAATTAGAGGCTTTCTTAGATCTTTACCTAGAATCAGCCACTGACAGGGTTAAAACGGCCTCTATTGCCGCCATGAACTGGGAACTACCGTCTCAATGGTTTGATTCGATTGACGACTGGAATGAGCATTCCAAGGCTTGGCGCATCCAATTACTGCAAAAGCAAAAGGATGGAGGTCTAGCTGTCCGTTTAGTCAGCTTCGTAGCCTAATCTTGGGCACAAAGAGGCTGCTGGGCGGTTACAATCTTGTTTTTGATAAAAACTGCAGAACATCCGCTCTGCGCTCGGGAATAGCAAGATGAAAACAGCACAAGAAGTTCGCGTTGGTAACGTAGTCATGATTGGCACCGATGCCATGGTCGTTTTGAAAGCTGAGTACAGCCGCTCTGGCCGTAACTCCTCTGTTGTAAAAATGAAATTTAAGAACTTGTTGAGCGGTGCACCTAACGAAGGTGTATTTAAAGCCGATGACAAGTTCGACGTAGTGATCCTCGATAAGAAAGAATGTACCTATTCCTATTTCGCAGACCCAATGTATGTGTTTATGGATACCGACTACAACCAGTACGAAGTTGAATCTGAATTTATGGGTGATGCATTGAACTACCTTGAAGAAGGCATGCCTTGTGAAGTCGTGTTCTACGATGGCAAGGCACTCTCTGTAGCAATGCCAAACTCATTGGTACGTGAAATTATTTACACGGAGCCTGCAGTTAAAGGCGACACCAGCTCAGGCAAAGTATTAAAGACTGCAAAATTAGCTACTGGCTATGAATTGCAAGTCCCTTTATTCTGCAACACTGGCGACAAGATTGAGATTGATACTCGCAACGGTGAATACCGTAGCCGCGCTAACTAAGCAGTCAGTCAGTGTGTAAAAAAGCCCGGCATGCCGGGCTTTTTTAATTCCTTTTATTCAATCAATGCCAATTGCCTCAAATACCCTTTGGCATGCAGATATTCCGCCTGATCCTGCAACGCATCCCAAGCCACGCCCGGTATCGTAGGCATCAAACGATTTAAACGGGAGGCCGATTGCGCACGCTTTACTTTGGTCACTTGTAAATTAGCAAGTAATTCGTCAGCGAGATCAGGGCGGTTGCAAATTAAGACGGCATCGCAACCTGCATCTAGCGCCATTACAGCACCCATCACTACGGAACCTGCAACACTAGCACCCTCCATGGAAAGATCGTCGCTAAAAATGACGCCCTCAAAACCCAACTCCTGGCGCAAAATAGAATGTAGCCAAATTTTAGAAAACCCTGCTGGATTTTTATCGACCTGTGGATAAATAACATGTGCTGGCATCACCGCCGCTAAACTCAAATCGAGCCACTCATAAGGCTTGGCATCATCATTGAGAATTTGCCCTAAAGAGCGCTCATCGACTGGAATGTCAATATGAGAATCTGCTTCAGCCCATCCATGTCCAGGAAAGTGCTTTCCACAATTGGCCATTCCCGCTAAACGAAGACCTTCATTGAGGCTTTTGGCCAAGGCGAACACGATTTGCGGATCACGACTAAAAGAGCGGTCTCCAATGACGCTGCTACGACCAAAATCCAAATCCAGAACTGGCGTAAAACTCAAATCCACACCACAAGCCCGAAGTTCAGAAGCCAGCACATAACCACAGGCAGTAGCTGCAGCCATAGCTTGTGCAGCTGATGCGGCTAAATGTGTAGATTTATTTTTGGCTGACCATAAATTACCCAATTTTCGCATTGCTGGGAGATGAGTGAAACCATCTATCCTGCAACGCTGTACGCGACCACCTTCGTGGTCAATCGAAATCAAGACATCAGGGCGAAGCTTTTTAATCTGCGCTGTTAACTGTGTAAGCTGCTTGCGATTGGAAAAATTTCTACCAAATAAAATCACGCCTCCAGTAAGTGGATTCATGATCCGACGACGATCCTCAGTGTTTAATGTTAAACCTACGACGTCTAACGTTACAGGACCTGGACTCATGGTGAATTTACTCATCTATTCCTCGTGATTTCTTATTTTGAATTTATTTCTGCGTCACGATGACAAAAGCAATTGCCATATTTTTTTCATCACTCACAGTGACTTGTGCCTGCCATCTTTTTTCTTCCATAAAATTGGCTAGCACTCCTAAATAGGATGTTACAGGCTTGCCACTCGGCTCATTTAATGTTTGCAATAAGCGCCAAGTCATTGGCATTCTCATTCCTAGGCCAATGGCTTTAGAGAAAGCCTCTTTGGCAGCAAAACGAGTGGCTAAAAAAGCCATTCCCCGCTGATAATTTCGCGCTAAACGTTGCTGGAAAATTAGCATTTCATCTGGGCCCAAAATTTTTTCCGCTAGACGACCTTGAGTGCGGTCATAAGCCGCCTTTAAACGCTCAATCTCCAAGATGTCAGTACCAATACCAATAATCATTTAGACCTAGCTGTTCTGAACTCGACCTTGAGTCACCAAAGACTTCATATCAACAATAGCTTGCTTCCATCCCTTAAACAACGCCTCAGCCACAATGGCATGACCTATATTAAGCTCGGATAATTCTTCAATTCCAGCAATCGGCATAACATTGCTTTCATTCAAACCATGCCCTGCATTAACTCTTAAGCCAATGCTCTTGCCAAACCGAGCTGCAGCCCGAATGCGCTCTAGCTCCAAAGCTTGACTCTCACCCGTAAGATCCGCATAACGACCTGTGTGCAGCTCAATTACTGTTGCACCGACATCTTTAGCGGCCTGAATTTGCCTCTCTTCCGGATCAATGAATAAAGAGACCCGAATTCCAGCTGCGATTAATTGTGCAGTGGCAGCCTTAACTGATTCAAAGTGTCCCGCTACATCTAACCCACCTTCCGTAGTTACTTCCTGGCGCTTTTCTGGAACCAAGCAGACATCATGGGGCAGTACTTTACAGGCTATAGCCAACATCTCTGCCGTGACCGCGCACTCTAAGTTCATGCGAGTCTTAATTAAAGGGCGTAATTCTAGTAAATCTGCATCTTTGATATGGCGACGGTCTTCACGTAGGTGCAAGGTAATTAAATCTGCCCCAGCCGCCTCAGCTAAAAGGGCTGCCTTTAATGGACTGGGATAAACAGTTCCCCGCGCATTTCGTAAAGTGGCAACGTGATCGATATTGATACCCAGCTCAAGTACTTTGGAGTTATTCATGCTAATAGATTACTAGATTTTCTTGAGGTCAATAAGGATCTGACGGGTAGTGAGCACCTGACCTTGTAAATGCAAACCAAGCAAGAAACGCATTAGCTGCTTACTCTCGGATAGCGTTTCGGGATGAGAAAAATCTCCTAACGCAATTGCCAATAATGAGCGCCCCATTAAGATAGGCCAGTGCCCTGGGTCGTCGCCCTGAACGGGACGCACGCCACGCTCTGGCTGATAAACATATTTCTTATCCGCTAGGGGGGCATCATTCGTTTCAACGCAGCGATCTAAGGCTGCGGCATATCCAGTTTCTTGCAAAAGAGATAATTCAAAGGGGCGCAAAATTTCTTCGAGGCCCTTGGACTCAAACTCTAAATTAGAGAGCGCTGAAATCGTTTCCATATAGCGATCGTAGAGTTTTTCGTAATCATCTTCGCGAGCTAAAAACTTCACAAGCAATTCATTAAGGTAAAAACCACAAAGAAGTGCATCGCCCACCAAAGAGGGGGTGCCTCCCACCCACTCTGATTTCGTGAGGGTACGCAACTCTGTTCTACCACTCCAAGAAACCAATAGCGGCTGGAAGCGTTGCAATACTGGACGCAAAGTTGAATGTGGTCGTTTAGCCCCTTTAGCAATAAGTGCCATGCGGCCATATTGCCGAGTAAAGACATCTAGAATTAAGCTGGTCTCTTTATAGGGAATGCTATGCAATACAAATGCAGGTTCGTCAGCTACACGAATTGAGGCCATGAATATTTATTCCAGTCCCTGTGCCCGTAGTTCAGCTCGATCATCGGCCCAGCCACGCTTCACCTTAACCCAGGTCTCCAAAAAGACCTTGCCATCAAATAGCTTTTCCATATCGATGCGGGCATCCGTGGAAATCTTTTTCAGGCGCTCACCCTTCGCACCAATGATCATGGCTTTATGGCTATCGCGATCCACCAGAATAGTTGCCGCAATACGACGCATCTTGCCATCCATCTTAAATTGATCAATCACTACGGTACTGGTATATGGCAACTCTTCACCGGTAAAGCGAAAGACCTTCTCGCGCAAAATTTCAGCAGCTAAGAAGCGCTCGCTACGGTCTGTTAAGGTGTCGGCATCGTAAACTGCCTCAGCCTCAGGTAGATAGCCTTCCAAGACATCTAGAAGTCTTTGAACGTCACCTGGGCTCTTGGCGCTCATTGGTACGATTTCTGCAAATTCACATTTGTTCTGGTCATCGCGGCCACCCAACTCATTCCATGGCTGACTCATTTTTTTCATGAAATGAAGTAAGGCCTGGTCACGCTCTGAGGGAGTCTGAAAACGGCTGTTAAATAAATCCAATTTATTTAAGACCAGGACAATGGGTAAATCATCTGGCAGCAAACGCAAGACCTTAATATCGTCATCACCGAAGTAACCCGCCTCAACGATAAAACAAGCTACATTTACATCTTGTAATGCAGTGGTAACGGTCCGATTTAGAGCCTTATTGAGGGTATTCATTAAACGAGTCTGGAAACCAGGTGTGTCAATAAATATGAACTGTGCGTCCGTCCGGTTCTGAATTCCAAGGATACGATGGCGCGTCGTTTGTGCTTTGCGTGAGGTAATGCTGATCTTTTGACCAACCAACGCATTCAGTAAAGTGGATTTGCCCATATTGGGACGTCCGACAATGGCGATAGTTCCGCATCTAAACACGATTAGCCCTTCAGCTTAAGATTTAACTGCTCTTCGGTTACTTCCTTCTTTGCCGCTTTCTTTTTGGCGGATCGAGTTTTCTTGGGCTTACGTGATTCTTGCGGCAAGGCTTTTAGCACTGCTGCAAGAGCAAGTTTAGCTGCCGCCTGTTCAGCGGCACGACGTGAAGCACCCTCTCCTTTGACCGCTACCTTCAAACTCGGAATTAAGCATTCGACTTCAAATTGCTGATTATGCGCAGCGCCAGTAGTGCCCGTCACGTTATATCCCGGCAAGGGCAATTGAAAACCCTGTAAACACTCTTGCAGCAACGTTTTATCATCCTTGCCCAAAGTCTTGGGATCCACATGCGCCAAAATAATAGAGTAGAGTCTGCGCAAGCAAGTCTTTGCGGCGTCAAAGCCACCGTCTAAAAAGATCGCACCAGTAACGGCCTCTAGCGTATCAGCCAAAATAGAAGGGCGACGAAAGCCACCGCTTTTGAGTTCGCCTTCACCCAAGCGCAGGTAATCAGATAGCGAAAGGCTTTGCGCAATCTCATACAGAGCCTGCTGCTTTACAAGATTTGCGCGAACGCGGGACAGGTCCCCTTCATCCAAATCAGCATAGCGCTCGTAAAGCATCTCAGCGACAACACAATTAAGAATTGAATCGCCCAGAAACTCTAAGCGTTCATTATTTTTTTTACTATGGCTACGGTGAGTTAGCGCTTGGTTTAAAAGCTCCAGCTTTTTGAACGTATATCCAAGCTGTTGTTGAAGCGGTGCAGTTTCAATGACCGTGCGGGCGTTCATAATTTTACTCAAAGCCACCAATACGTCCAAGATTACCTAAGTTGAGCCAAACAAAGAAAGCCCTTCCGACAATATTTTTATCTGGAACAAAGCCCCAATAGCGGGAGTCAGCACTGTTGTCCCGATTGTCACCCATCGCAAAGTAATGCCCTTCCGGCACCTTACAAATTAAGCCGGCGCTTTGATATTGGCAGTTTTCAAATCCTGGAAAACGTTCAGCCGGGAAATTGCCTGCAGGACGATCTGGATTGTTCAAAATTTCGTGATGATTGCCACCTAGATCTACTGGAAAGCTTTCCGTAAAACGTTTAGCGTAGCGCATGCTCTCAGGATCAAGATATGACTCGCCACCACCGTATTGAAGCGCCTGGCCATTGACCGTTAAGCGCTTGTCTTGATATTGAATGGTGTCACCTGGCAATGCCACAATGCGTTTAATGTAATCGACCGACTCGTCACGTGGGTAGCGGAATACGACTACATCGCCTCTATGAGGGGATCCTAATTCCAATACTTTTATATTGATTACAGGTAAACGTATTCCATAGGTGAATTTATTCACCAAGATAAAGTCACCAATTTGCAACGTTGGGATCATCGAACCAGAGGGTATTTTGAATGGCTCCACAATAAAAGAGCGCAGCACAAATACGGCACAAATCACTGGAAAGAAACCAGCGGTGTACTCAAGCCATAAGGGCATGCGCGCGATACCAGCTAACCGTCTTTGAGGCGCAAAGTACAGCCTATCAGCAACCCAGGCAATGCCAGAGATTACAACTAATATGAATAAGATTAGTGCGAAGTTCATTAACCGTCAACCTGCAAAATAGCCAAAAATGCTTCTTGTGGAATCTCCACATTACCTACTTGTTTCATGCGCTTCTTGCCCTCTTTTTGCTTCTCTAATAACTTACGTTTACGAGAAATATCGCCGCCGTAACACTTAGCTAAAACGTTCTTACGTAACGCCTTAACATTTTCACGAGCAACAATATTGCTTCCAATTGCCGCCTGAATAGCCACATCAAACATCTGACGCGGAATAATTCCACGCATCTTCGCAACTACCTCACGCCCACGATGCTGGCTATTACTACGGTGAACGATGACAGACAAAGCGTCAACACGCTCGCCATTGATAAGAATATCCACCTTCACAACATCGGCCGGACGATATTCCAGGAACTCGTAATCCATGGAAGCATAGCCGCGCGAGATAGATTTCAATCTATCAAAGAAGTCCATGACAATTTCAGCCATAGGTAATTCATAAGTTAACTTCACCTGGCGTCCAAGATAGTTCATATCCGTCTGAATACCGCGCTTACCTATACATAAAGTAATAATTGCTCCGACATACTCTTGCGGCATGTAGAGGTTAACCGTTACGATCGGTTCCAAAATCGTATCGACCTTACTAATTTCTGGCATTTTTGATGGGTTATCAACCATTAGGATGGTGCCATCAGATTGCTGAACTTGATACACCACTGTAGGCGCAGTGGTGATGAGGTTCATGTCGTACTGGCGCTCTAAGCGCTCTTGCACGATCTCCATGTGCAGTAGGCCTAAGAAGCCGCAACGGAATCCGAAACCGAGGGCCTGCGATACCTCTGGTTCATAAAGCAAAGAGGCGTCATTGAGTTTTAACTTCTCAAGCGATTCACGCAACTGATCGTATTCACTTGCCTCTACCGGATAAAGACCTGCAAACACCTGTGACTTCACCTCTTTAAATCCAGGTAATGCCTCAGTTGCTGGTGTACGCCCTACTTGACCGGCTGCATGGGTCACAGTGTCGCCAACCTTGGCTGCTTTCAACTCTTTAATTCCAGAAATAATAAAGCCTACCTGACCTGCAGAGAGCTCAGGGCGATCTACTGACTTAGGACTAAAGACGCCAACGTGTTCAACCAAGTGAGTTGAACCATTAGCCATTAAAGTAATTTTGTCTTTTGGTTTTAGAGTGCCATTCACAACCCGCACTAACATCACTACACCAACGTAGTTATCAAACCAAGAATCCACGATCAAAGCTTGAAGCGGTTCACTTGCACTCCCCTTTGGGGGTGGTACACGGCGAATCATTTCTTCGATTACGTCTATTACGCCTAAACCTGTTTTAGCTGAGCAAGTGATTGCATCTGTAGCGTCAATACCTATGACATCTTCAATCTCTTGCTTTGCGCGCTCTGGATCTGCTTGGGGTAAATCAATCTTATTTAGGATGGGCACCACCTCAACGCCCAACTCAATTGCCGTGTAGCAGTTGGCAACAGTTTGCGCTTCAACACCTTGACTGGCATCGACCACCAACAACGCACCTTCACACGCGGATAGCGAGCGACTAACTTCATAGGAGAAGTCAACGTGTCCTGGCGTATCAATCAAATTGATATTGTAGGTCTTGCCGTCTTTAGCTTTATAGCTCAGAGCTGCGGTTTGGGCCTTGATCGTAATGCCGCGTTCTCGCTCGATATCCATTGAATCGAGAACCTGGGCTTCCATTTCACGATCTGAAAGTCCGCCGCATATCTGAATAATGCGATCAGCTAACGTAGACTTACCGTGATCGATATGGGCGATGATAGAAAAATTGCGGATTAAATCCATAGCGTCTTATTTGGTCATTCAAAAAACGCCTTATCAGAACACACCACAATGATGCGCTGCAAAAAGTCGTCTTAAAGTGATTGTAATGGGTGGCGCCAAGGTAGCGCAAAACCCGCTCTAATGCCTAAAAAGCCGGCTTTTTGATTACTTGGTCTTGACTGGAATAACTAGGGTGCTATCAGCGCGACGAACAAAGACGGGAACTGCTTTATTGGGGTCCAAACCCTTTACCAGGGCCTCAAATTGCTTTACCCCTGCAACATCAGTATCTGCGACCCGAATGATCACGTCTCCTGGTCTAACCCCAGCCCTTAGCAAGGGGCCTTCATTAACACCAATAACCTCAACACCGTTGCGGATATTGAGCTCTTTCTTTTTGCTATCAGAGGGCTCGTTTACCAACACCCCTAGTGCATTACCAGAAACGCCATTTGAACTTGGTAAATCGGACTTTTTAATCGCTGCCTGGGTAGTGTCGGTATCGGCTACCGTGACAACCAGATCACGCGTAGCGCCTTTGCGCCAAACTTGAACATTGGCTCCGCTTCCTGGTTTTGCTTCTCCAACCGCTCTTGGAAGATCGGTCGACTTAGCGATATCGTGCCCGTTAAAACTTAAGATTACATCTCCAGATTCAATCCCGCCAGAAGCGGCTGGACCGCCTGGCTCTACATTGCGAACATAGGCGCCGCGAGGCTTACCCAAGCCCAAGCTTTCAGCAATTTCTTTGGTCATTTCGCCCAAGGCCACACCGATACGTCCACGGGTCATCTTTCCATTGGTCCGCAACTGATCAGCCACGCGCATGGCCTCATCAATGGGAATGGCAAAGGAGATGCCCATATATCCACCGGAACGGCTAAATATTTGAGAATTAATTCCCACCACCTGTCCTGCGGTATTGAGAAGAGGGCCGCCAGAGTTGCCAGGATTTACTGCTACATCAGTCTGAATAAAGGGTAAATAATCCCCAGTGTCACGACTTTTTGCTGAAACAATGCCCGCAGTAACGGTATTTTCAAGGCCAAAGGGGGAGCCAATAGCTAGCACCCACTCACCCACCCTGACCCTTGATGAATCACCCAAAGGCAATTTTGGTAAATCATGTGCGTCAATTTTGATAAGCGCCACATCTGTTCGCTTATCCATCCCCAGTAATCTGGCTTTGAATTCGCGTTTATCCGTAAGTGTTACGTAAATCGTGGTTGCGCCTTCCACCACATGAGCGTTCGTTAGAACCATTCCACTAGAGTCAATAATGAAGCCAGATCCAACACCACGGTCAGATTCTTGAGGTCTGCCAGGACTGGGTTGCGCTTGCTTTGGTCCGCTGGGGAGTCCAGGAATAGGCACCCCAAAGAAGCGACGAAAAAATTCTGCTTGATCTTCAGGAATACCTGGGGCGCCATTTTGGGCTTGTTGCACCGCAACTCTTTCAGTGGTGCGAATGTTAACAACCGCTGGGCTGGCACGCTCAACCAAATCAGCAAAATCTGGGATGGAGACCCGGGGGCTCTGGGCTGCCGCGGGAGCGATAAACAACATATGACCTAAGCTAAAGATAGCAAGGAGTGCAATAAAGTACTTTTTCATAATGCTATGTATAAACCCACTTGGTAAAAACCAATCGATCATGTTATTAAGGAGATTACTAAGAATATTAGCTTAGCTTACCAAAAATCAAGGTGCCGTTAGTACCCCCAAAGCCAAAGTTATTTTTAACGGCATGCTCAATTTTCACGTCACGGGCTGTATTGGCGCAGAAGTCCAAATCACATTCCGGATCTTGATTGAAAATATTGATGGTGGGCGGAGATTTCTGGTTATGGAGAGCCAGAATAGTGAAAACGGACTCCAAACCACCAGCACCGCCCAAAAGGTGGCCCGTCATTGATTTAGTGGAGTTAATTAAAACCTTCTTAGCATGATCGCCTAAGGCCGCCTTGATAGCGCCCGTTTCGTTCTTATCACCTAGCGGTGTAGAAGTTCCATGCGCATTAATGTATTGGATTTGGTCTGCATTTAAACCGGCATCGCGCATTGCATTTAGCATACAACGGCGTGGGCCATCCATATTCGGTGCAGTCATATGATATGCATCACCACTCATGCCAAAGCCCAAGAGCTCACAGTAGATCTTCGCACCACGCGCTTTAGCATGCTCATACTCTTCAATTACTACAACACCGGCGCCTTCACCCAATACAAAGCCATCACGGTCTCTATCCCAAGGTCGAGACGCAGTTGCAGGATCATCATTACGAGTAGAGAGCGCACGGGCAGAGGCAAAGCCACCAACGCCCAAAGCAGAGATGGTCGATTCAGCACCGCCGGCAACCATCACATCAGCATCACCATATTGAATCAGGCGAGCAGCTAAGCCAATACTATGCAGACCCGTAGTACAGGCAGTAACCGCAGCTATGTTTGGACCTTTGAGACCAAATAAAATACTAAGGTGACCGGAAATCATATTAATAATAGAACCGGGCACAAAGAAAGGGGAAATCCGACGGGGGCCACGTGCCAATAGTTCAGCACCAGTGTTTTCAATCATAGGAAGGCCGCCAATGCCAGAGCCAACCATTACACCAATGCGCTCTGCATTCTCTTCGGTAACCTGTATACCGCTGTCACGAATAGCTTGCGTACCTGCAGCGATGCCAAAATGGATAAAAGTATCCATATGACGCGCTTCTTTAGCTGATACATATTCTTCGACATTAAAATCCTTCACCTCTCCAGCGAAATGAACGCTCAGAGGTGCGTGGTCGAATTTAGTGATGGTAGCAATGCCTGATTTGCCCGCAAGCACATTAGACCAAGCTACATCAACTGAATTACCAACAGGTGAGATTAGACCTAAACCGGTAATGACAACCCGGCGGCGGCCGTTTGATACTGACACAGTGTTAACTTAAAAGTTAGGGAGTTAACCCTGAGCTTTTGATGAAGCGAAATCGATAGCGAGCTGAACAGTAGTAATTTTTTCAGCTTCTTCATCTGGAATTTCAATCCCGAATTCATCTTCTAAAGCCATAACCAACTCAACAGTGTCAAGAGAGTCAGCACCCAAGTCGTTTACAAAAGAAGACTCATTTTTGATGTCTGCTTCTGCGACGCCCAATTGCTCAGCGACGATCTTCTTAACGCGTTGTTCGATGTTGTCCATTAATTTCCCCAAGGGTTGTAAAAAAACGATTAAAGGATTTTATCAGCTTGGCAGACCTAAATAGTAAATCTGCGAAAAAATGATCAAATCCCTGCTTTTCATTAAGCTAAATATAGTCCACCATTAACATGCAAGGTATTACCTGTAATGTATCCGGCCGCTGGAGAGGCCAAAAACGCCACTGCCTGAGCCACATCTTCGGGGCTACCAAGACGGGCCAATGGAATGTTCGCTTTTAGGGCATTTTGCTGCTCTTCGCTCAAAGCGCGGGTCATATCGGTATCAATAAAGCCAGGCGCTACACAATTGACAGTGATATTGCGACTACCAATTTCACGAGCCAAGGCACGCGTCATGCCAGAAACTCCTGCCTTAGCAGCGGCGTAATTGGCCTGCCCAGGATTGCCCATATGACCAACAATAGAGGTGATATTAATAATCCGGCCAGAACGCGCCTTCATCATCGGACGCATGACTGCTTGGGATAAGCGAAATACCGCGCTTAAATTAGTGTCGATAACATCAGTCCACTCATCTGCCTTCATGCGCATGGCTAGTTGGTCACGGGTAATCCCAGCATTGTTGACCAGAATGTTAATTCCGCCGAAATCTTTTACGATCAAGTTAATGATGTCTTCGCACGCCTTTGGATCGGTCACATTCAATACCTCACCGCGCCCACCATTTTCTTGTAACCGCTCCTGAATCGCTTTTGCGCCAACGGCTGATGTAGCTGTACCAATAACTCTTGCGCCACACTTCATTAACTCTTCTGCGATTGCTTGCCCAATACCGCGCGATGCGCCTGTGACTAACGCAATTTGTCCACTTAAGTCGAGATTCATCTTGATCTTTCGTTATTCCTAATTTATTTCACTGCTGCCAAAGCTTCATTCAGGCTACCTTCATCGAAGATGGGTAAACCAATGACGTGCTCATTAATGCGCTTTGTTAAGTTAGCCAACACCTTACCAGGTCCACATTCCACTACTTGAGTAATGCCCTGCTTAGCCATTTCATTAATGGTTTCTTGCCAACGTACTGGCTTGGCCGCTTGGCGCACTAAGGCATCTTTAATCGCATCGGGGTCACGTAGGATGCTGACATCAACATTGTTAATGACGTCAATGGTAGGGGCTTTAAATTCTATATTGGCTAAATATGCCTTTAATTTTTCTGAGGCGGGCTGCAGTAGTGAGGAATGAAATGGCGCAGAGACCGCTAACTGTAAAGCGCGCTTAGCTCCAGCCGCTTTTAATAACTCGCAGCCTTTAGTTACTGCATTGCTACTGCCAGCAATTACCACTTGGCCAGGAGCATTAAAGTTCACAGCTTCAACCACGCCGCCAGATTCAAGGGCGGCTTGCGCACAAACGGCTACCACGATGGCATCATCCAGACCCAAGATCGCTGCCATACCACCTGCACCGACTGGTACGGCGGTTTGCATCGCCTCAGCACGAAACCGCACCAAAGGAACCGCATCTTTAAATGAGATAACGCCAGAGGCTACCAAAGCAGAGTATTCACCCAGACTATGACCAGCCATCACCTTTGGAATGTCACCACCAGAAGCCAACCAGGCCCGATAGAATGCGATAGCCGCAGTCAACATCACAGGCTGAGTATTGGTAGTTAAAGCTAAGGCCTCAACTGGTCCTTCAGCAATCAACCTTGCTATATCCTCGCCCAAAGCATCGGAGGCCTCTTGTAAAGTAGCGCGCACTTCAGGGCGATTTGCAATGGTATTTAGCATCCCAATAGATTGGGAGCCTTGACCAGGAAATACAAATGCAAATGTCATCGGATTAGATTCTCTAAAAAATAAATGGAATGATTAATACTTGAGAGCGACTGCGCCCCAAGCAAAACCACCTCCAACACCTTCTAACAAAAGATGTTGGCCGCGTTTAATTTGACCAGAACGCACACCACAGTCCAATGCCAAAGGAATGGAGGCCGCAGAGGTATTGCCATGCTCGTGCACCGTCACAATTACCTTATCCATGGACATTCCCATTTTTCGTGCCGTGCTTTCCATGATTCGAATATTGGCTTGATGCGGAACTAACCAATCAATTTGTTCGGGCTTCAGGTTTGCTTTCTCTAGGGCCTCATGAGCTACTTGTTCAAGCACTTTTACAGCCAGTTTAAAAACAGCCTTACCATCCATTGTTAAAAATGCTGAGCCTTCAATACCCCCTTGTTTGGCATGTCCAGGGACACATAAGATATCTCGCTGACTGCCATCCGCATGCAATGCGGTTGAAAGGATGCCTGGTTCAGAAGACGCCTCAAGAATAATAGCTCCCGCTCCATCTCCAAATAAAACGGAAGTAGTTCGATCTTGAAAATCTAAGATGCGAGAAAAAGTTTCGGCGCCGAGAACGAGGACCTTTTTATAGCTGCCTGTGCGAATAAAAGCATCAGCAATGGCCAAGGCGTATGTAAATCCAGCGCAAACCGCCTGCACATCAAATGCCGCACAATTAGAGTGCGCACCTAATTTATCTTGCACTACGCAAGCGGTACTTGGAAAGCCACCCAAATGGTCGGGCGTAGATGTGGCCAAAATAATAAGATCGAGATCATCAGATACCAACCCAGCACTATCGAGAGCCTCTTGAGCCGCTTTGACTGCTAAATCGCTCGTGAGTTCATTTTCTGCAGCGAAGTGACGCGCAGAAATTCCACTACGAGTGAAAATCCATTCATCGCTAGTCTCAAGCCCAGTCTTCGCTAAGCGCTCAACCAAATCCTGATTGCTTAAACGCTCTTTAGGAAGATAACTTCCTGTTCCAGCTACCCTTGAGTATGTACTCATTATTTTGCCTCCAAGGCAAAAGCCTGGGCGATACGATCCACCATCCGATTCTTTGCTGCTTCATAGGCACGATCAAGCGCGAAACCAAAAGCAAATCGGTCTGCAGAACCATGGCTTTTAATAACACAGCCACGCAATCCTAATAACACCGCACCGTTGTAGCGGCGATGATCTACCCGTTTGCGTACCCTTAACAACGGCACCATGGCGCAAATACCCATGAATTTCGTGAGCAATGAGCGATTAAATTCTGCACGAATCAACCCACTCATCATCTTCGCCAAACCTTCGCTTGCTTTTAATACAGCGTTACCAACAAAGCCATCACACACTACGATATCTGTAGTGCCTTTAAATATGTCGTTACCCTCTACATTGCCATAAAAGTTTAGGTTCGTTTGACGCAATAATTCACCAGTTTGCTTGACAACCTCGCTACCCTTAATCACTTCTTCCCCAATATTAAGAAGACCGATTGAAGGATTTTTTATACCGTCAACTACCTGTACCATCACATTGGCCATTTGAGCAAATTGCACTAAATGCATGGGCTCACAATCTGCGTTAGCACCTAAATCCAACATGGTGGTGCCCCGCCCCAATTCATTTGGAATAGCAGTTGCAATTGCAGGGCGATCAACGCCCTCTAAAGTTTTTAAGATATAGCGTGAGATAGCCATCAATGCACCAGTATTGCCGGAGGAGATGATGGCATCCGCTTTTCCGTCCCTTACCCACTCAATGGCAACGCGCATAGATGAATCTTTTTTACGACGTAGCGCTACATCAATGGGATCATCCATCAAAACAATTTCGCTGGCAGGAATAATTTGTATGCGCTCCATCGGTGCCTGAGGAAATTGACTCAAAGCCTGTTTGAGTACTTCAGGATCGCCAACTAGAGCAATTTGGGCGTCAGCATGCTTTTCAAGAAAGTCACAGCAAGCAGGGACCGTAACCACCACCCCATGATCTCCGCCCATGGCATCGATAGCGAGAGTAGTGACACTCATAAAGTCATGAATTGCTGCAAGTGGTTTATCTA
>CAIMZP010000041.1 GCA_903846025.1 uncultured beta proteobacterium
CGCGCTCAAGGCTACCAGTAGCATCCTTAATGCCAATGCTGCCTGGGACATCGGCGAGCCGAACAACCGTATCTCCCGCTAAATCAGCAACAGTTCGCCCAGGAACGTTGTACAAAATCACTGACAAAGCTACTGATTCGGCAATCTTTTTAAAGTGGGCATACATACCTTCTTGGGTAGGCTTGTTGTAATAAGGGACTACTTGCAAGCTAGCATCAGCACCCACTTTTTTAGCAAACTCAGTTAGCTCAATTGCTTCAATAGTGGAGTTACCACCAGTTCCTGCGATGACAGGGATGCGTCCAGCAATGTGCTCCACTGTGGCACGAATCAGTTCACAGTGTTCTTGAACGGAAACTGTGGGCGACTCTCCACTGGTGCCAACGATCACTATGCCATCAGAGCCTTCGGATACATGCCAATCAAGTAAAGAACGTAAGCTAGGATAGTCCAAGCCTCCATCCTCAAACATTGGCGTAACAATGGCCGGCATACTGCCAGCGATGGGCTTTTTACTACCGTAGGTTTGAACTGTCTTAGTCACCGATTGTGTACCGCTTTAGGATCGAATTTATTTGTTAATTAACCATGAAATTGTAACGGAATGTGCCCCTGAAAATGGCCTTTTACAGCACAAAGATGCTGAATCATGGCTGGTTTAGGCTGATCGACGTAAATATCCTCGTAAGCAATGACTTTCAGATCGTGACGAGCTGCTAAAGCGAGCAATTCCCCTGCTTTTAGTAGGAAGTTGGGATTTGACGGTTTGCCAAACTCTGCATTCCCTTGTGCAAAGGTTTCGTATATCAAAATACCACCCTGTGCCAGCATGTTTGGTAAGTGGTCTAAATAGGGTCGATACAGGTAATTACTCACCACTATCGCATTAAACTGCCTGCCCTCTAAGGGCCAGACATCACCCTCCAAATCCATTTGCTCGCATTCAATTAAAGGCGACCCCAAAGTCTTTGCGGCAACAATATCCTGATCCACTGCCAATACCGAATACCCCAATTGAGCTAGGTAATGGGAATGGCGTCCCGCGCCACAGGCCAAATCAAGCACCAATCCCTCTTTGGCAATAAACGGCGCAAAACGCCTAAGCCATGGTGAAACCATATGAATAGGCTCGCATGCAGACATCTGTAGTTTGCTATTAATCGTAAGCCAAGCCCATGGCTTCGCGAACTTCGCGCATAGTTTCTTGAGCCACTTTGCGAGCTTTATCGCAACCGTCTGCAATGATGGAGCGCAAGAGGCTGGGATCATCGAGGTACTTTTGGGCACGCTCAAACATCGGCTGCTGCTCTGCCAAGATGGCATCAATCACTGGCTGCTTACATTCTAAGCATCCAATTCCGGCTGTTTTACATTCTTTTTCAACCCATTGTTTTGTATTTTCATTGGAGTAAACCGTATGCAATTGCCATACAGGGCAACGTGCAGGATCCCCTGGATCAGTTCTGCGTACACGTGCAGGATCAGTTGGCATGGTGCGAATAGAGCGAGTCACCTCTTCTGGTTTCTCACGAATGCTAATGGTATTACCATAAGACTTTGACATCTTTTGACCATCGATACCAGGCATCTTTGATGCACTAGTTAACAGAGCCTGCGGCTCAAGCAGGATAATTTTGCGAGCACCTTCTAAAAAACCAAAGAGTCTTTCACGGTCAGCCATCGAAAGACTTTGCGCTTCTTGCAGCAACGCCTTAGCTTCCTCAAGCGCCTCTTCATCGCCCCGCTCCTGAAAGGCCACTCGTAACTCAGCGTACATTTTGGCGCGTTTACTGCCCAACTTCTTCACGGCTGCAAGAGCCTTCTCTTCAAAGCCAGGTTCACGTCCATACAGATAATTAAAACGACGCGCCACTTCGCGAGTCATTTCGACGTGTGGCACCTGATCCTCACCCACTGGTACGAATTGTGCACGGTACATCAAAATATCAGCGGCCTGTAGCAAGGGATAACCTAAAAATCCATAAGTCTGCAAATCTTTTTCTTTTAGCTTTTCGATTTGATCTTTATATGTTGGCACTCGCTCAAGCCAGCCCAAGGGTGTTCCCATCGCAAGCAATAGAAAGAGTTCGGCATGCTCAGGCACCTTGCTTTGAATAAACAAGGTAGATTGATTGGGGTCTACGCCTGCAGCTAACCAGTCAATAACCATATCCCATACCGATTGCTCAATCACATCGGGAGTTTCATAGTGGGTAGTTAGGGCATGCCAATCGGCAACAAAGAAATAACAAGGGTATTCGGACTGGAGGCGAACCCAGTTTTTTAAAACACCATGGTAATGCCCGAGGTGTAAGTTACCCGTAGGTCGCATACCAGAAAGAACGCGTTCAGCAAACATCTTTATCTTTATTCTTTATATGTAAATTAAAGCGAGGTTAATCAATTAATGAAAGGCCGACCAGATTGGAGTTAAATGCTCTGGTAAGAGGGGGAGCGTGCCCAAATCGATATAACTTTCCTGTGGATCATGAAAATCAGATCCGCGTGATGCTAGAAAACCATATTGCTGAGCAATTTTTCCATAGCTCAAGTATTGATCTGGACTATGACTACCCGTAATCACTTCAATTCCCAGACCACCAATATCTTTGAAGTGCTTATAGAGCGCATCCATCTGCATTGCATTGAGCTTATATCTACCGGGATGGGCAATCACCGCCACCCCACCGGCCAACTTAATCCAAGCAACCGCATTGTCCAATGTGGCCCATAGATGCGGCACAAAACCTGGCTTATCTTCAACCAGATAGTTCTTAAAGACCTGATTCGTATCTTTGCAAATTCCGCGCTCTACCAAAAAGCGAGCAAAGTGGGTTCTAGAGATTAGATCGTGGTTGCCAGCAAAATAGAGTGCACCCTCATAAGCACCCGGTATGCCCACTTTGAGTAATTGTTCAGCCATTAACTTGGCGCGATTTCCACGGCCCTCACGCGTCAAGCGCAAGCCTTCGACAATTCCCATGTGAGCCGAGTCAATCCCTAGACCCACAATATGAATGGTCTGACCCATCCAGGTCACGGAGATTTCAACTCCAGCAACGTAATCCATGCCAAGTGCATGAGCAGCAGCACCCGCTCTTTCCTGTCCACCTAATTCGTCATGATCAGTTAAGGCCCATAAACGAACCCCATTTGCATAGGCACGTTGCGCAAGCTCTTCGGGCGTTAATGTCCCATCAGAAACCACTGAGTGGCAATGCAAATCGGCGTTTATGTTGGAAATACTGGACATGGGCCTATTTTAAGTCAAGGTGGTGTCGATTACCCGTCGAGGCGCATCTAAGTAGTCTCGAGATTGCATCTCAATCAGACGAGAAACCGTCCTGGAGAACTCGCTAGTGATCTGCCCTTCGGTATATAGCTCAGTAGGGGGAACCTCTGCGGAGAGGATTAATTTAATTTTATGGTCATACAGAACGTCAATTAACCAGATAAACCGACGTGCCTCATTAGTCATCCTGGGGGGCATATAAGGCACCCCAGACAGTATGACCGTATGAAACTGTTTAGCAATCTCTAGATAATCATTTTGGGAGCGAGGGCCACAGCAAAGAGTTTGAAAATCAAACCAGACTACGCCCTCGCCCATATGTAAGGGCCTTAGTTCCCGTGATTCAATTCGTAGAGCGGGTGTTGCTGTTTCTTTTTGTTTGCCGATCAAACTTTGAAACATTTGCATTAAGGTGATGTGCGTTGATGCATTTAACGGTGTTAAATAAGCCTCAACTTGTGCCATTTGAACACGCCGATAGTCGCTCCCCGCATCTACATTAAGCACGTCTAACTGATCTTCCAATAAATGAATTGCCGGAAGCAAGCGGTCACGATGCAAGCCATTAGGATACAACTGACTGGGCTTATAGTTAGATGTCATGACAAATTGCACCCGATCTACAAAAAGCGCACTTAATAAGCGATACAAAATCATGGCATCGGCAATGTCATTAATATGAAACTCATCAAAACAAATAAGGCGGTAACGTTTAGAAATACGCTTAGCCAACTCATCTAAAGGGTCCGCTAATCCAGACAGTTCATGTAATTCGCGATGAACTTCACGCATAAATTCATGAAAGTGAATGCGGATTTTTTTTTCTACTGGAGAGGCTGCATAAAAACAATCCATCAGGAAAGATTTGCCTCGACCCACTCCGCCCCATAGATAAACTCCGCGTGGCAATTTGGGCTTAAAGAATTTCTTTTTTAAACTACTGCTGCGAATTTCTTTGTAAGCAATCCACTCATCCTCACAGCGCTGCAAGCGCTCGATAGCAGCGAGCTGCGCGGGATCGCTCTTATACCCGCGCGCCTCTAACTCTCGATGGTAATACTCTAAAGCCTTCAATTACATATTTAATGCACGTGAATCCGTCGCCAAAGCAGCCTCACGCATCACCTCCGATAAACTTGGATGTGGATGACAGATGCGGGCGATATCTTCAGCCGCAGCTTTAAATTCCATTGCTACCGCGGCTTCAGCGATTAAATCAGATGCATTTGCTCCAATGATATGAACGCCAAGAATTTCATCGGTCTTTGCATCTGCTAGTATTTTTATAAAACCGTCAGAGCGGCCCATACCCAATGCACGACCGTTGGCTGCAAATGGGAATTGCCCTGGCTTATAAGCAATACCAGCAGCTATAAGCTGTTCTTCGGTCTTACCAACCCAGGCGATTTCAGGGTCGGTGTAGATCACCCAAGGAATGCAGTTGTAGTCAATGTGGGGTTTTTGACCAGCAATAATCTCTGCGACCAGGACGCCCTCATCTTCGGCTTTATGAGCCAACATCGGACCACGAACGACATCGCCCACCGCATATACGCCAGGGACTGCTGTAGAGCAAGTATGGTCGTCAATCGGAATGAACCCACGTTCATCAACTGTAAGGCCAATTTTATCTAAACATAAATTTTCAGTATTCGGGATGCGACCAACAGATACGATCAAACGATCGCACTCTAATTTAGCCGCTTTACCAGCACTATCAGTGTAATGAACTACTACACCCTTCTTGTCCGTCTTGACTTCACCAATTTTCACGCCTGTATTAATCAATAAGCCTTGCTTGGAGAGCAATTTTTGAGCTTCCTTGGCAATCCCTTGATCACATGCACCCAGGAAAGAAGGCATTGCCTCTAAAATAGTTACTTTAGAGCCGATGCGGCGCCAAACTGAACCAAGCTCTAAACCAATCACGCCAGCACCAATGACACCTAAGGTTTTCGGCGTGGAATCGAATTTCAAGGCGCCTTCGTTATCGCAGATCAAAACATTGTCTACGGGAATTCCAGGCAAGTGACGCGCTTTTGAACCAGTAGCAATAATCACATTTTTCGCCGTCACTGTTTCTTGATCTTTGCCGTCAATCTTTACTTGAAAGCCTTCAGTAGTTTTGCCTTCGAATGAAGCATGACCTTTTAAAAGAGTGATTTTGTTCTTGCGGAATAGGTACTGAATACCGCCAGTCATTTTGGTAACAATGTCATCTTTGCGTGCAAGCATTTTTTGAGAGTCAATACTGATAGGTCCGACTTTGATTCCATGATCTGCTGCGTGATGACCAATCTTCTCAAATTCCTCAGAAGAAGCCAATAAGGCTTTGGATGGAATGCAGCCGACATTCAAACAAGTTCCACCTAGGCGTGGTTCACCTTTTGGATCGTCGTAACTATGAGATTCAGCACAAGCTACTTTAAAGCCCAGCTGGGCAGCTCGAATGGCAGCAATATACCCACCAGGGCCGCCACCAATAACTACTACATCAAATGATTTACTCATGATCTGTCCTCTTATAAATCAAGCAAGAGACGTGATGGATCTTCTAATGCATCCTTCATCGCAACCAAACCAAGAACCGCTTCGCGACCATCGATGATGCGATGATCGTAAGACAAGGCTAAATAATTAATTGGACGAATCACAATCTGACCATTCTCAACCACGGCGCGCTCTTTAGTGGCATGAATACCCAAGATCGCTGATTGAGGAGGATTAATGATTGGCGTAGAAAGCATCGAACCAAATACGCCACCGTTGGAGATGGAGAATGTGCCACCCGTTAAATCTTCAATAGTGAGCTTACCTTCGCGCGCTTTTGCCCCGTACTCAGCGATCTTTTTCTCAATATCAGCCAAAGTCATTTGGTCTACATCACGCAAAATGGGAACGACTAAACCGCGTGGCGAACTAACGGCAATACCAATATCAAAGTAGCCGTGATAAACAATGTCATTGCCATCAACGGAGGCATTCAAAAGAGGGTATTTCTTTAGGGCATGGGTTGCTGCTTTCACAAAGAAGGACATAAAGCCCAACTTAACGCCATGAACTTTTTCAAACTGATCCTTGTACTTGTTGCGCAAGGCAATGACTGGGGCCATGTTGACTTCGTTGAAGGTAGTCAAGATGGCATTGTTTGCTTGAGACTCAAGCAAACGTTCAGCAATGCGTGCTCGCAGGCGGCTCATTGGCACGCGCTCTTCTGGGCGGTCACCCGTTGGAATTGGTGCGCTTGGTAATGCAGCAGATTTTGCTCCGCCAGCAACAGCGCTAACCACATCACCTTTAGTGATACGACCATCGCGACCAGAACCAGAAATCTGGCCTCCGCTTAGATTATTTTCCGCCATCAATTTTGTGGCGGATGGTGCCGCAGCGGTAGATTTTGCTGCGGGCGCTACCTTCGCTGGGGCTGGAGCTGCAGTTGGGGCTGCAGTTGGAGCCGCAGTAGGAGTTGCAGTAGCCACAGCAGTGCTATCAATTCTGCCAATTAATTGCTCGGCTGCCACGGTAGCACCATCTGCTTCTAGAATTTCAGTTAATACGCCTGCTGATGGGGCTGGAACCTCTAAAACCACTTTGTCAGTTTCAATTTCGATCAAGATTTCATCTTGAGCAACAGCGTCGCCAACCTTCTTTTTCCACTGCAATAAAGTAGCTTCAGCTACTGACTCGGAGAGTTGAGGAACTTTAATTTCAAAAATAGCCATGATTAATCCTATTTAATATATCGATGTTTAGTGATGTCGACGATTACTTCGTGATGACATAACCTTTGAGTTTGGCAAATGCCGCGTTTAGAAGTGATTTCTGCTGTTCTTGATGCAGATGGGCATAGCCACAAGCTGGAGAAGCCGATGCTGGACGACCTGCATAGGCCAATTTTGTGCCATCAACCATATTTTCCATAATATTGTGCTGAACAAAGAACCAGGCACCTTGGTTTTGTGGCTCATCCTGACACCACACAACCTCCTCTAGCTGCGGATACTTTTTCAACTCAGTCACCAAGGCTTTGTGCGGAAATGGATACAACTGCTCTAGGCGAATGAGTGCGACATCATCGATCTTTTTCTCTGCGCGCGCTTTAACCAGATCGTAATAGACCTTGCCAGAACACATCACTAAGCGACTTACTTTGCTAGCATCGATAGTGGCATCGACTTCTGGCAAGATGGTTTGAAAACCACCCTTAGTAAACTCCGTTAATGGTGAAGCCGCTTCTTTGTTGCGTAACAACGATTTTGGCGTCATCAGAATCAGCGGTTTGCGGAACTGACGAATCATTTGGCGACGCAATACGTGGAAGATCTGCGCTGCAGTGGTGGGTTGAATTACCTGCATATTCGTATCGGCACATAACTGCATGAAGCGCTCTAAACGGGCAGATGAATGCTCTGGTCCCTGACCTTCGTATCCATGAGGCAACATCATCACTAGACCATTAGCACGGCCCCACTTTACTTCGCCTGAAGCAATAAATTGATCGATAACCACTTGTGCGCCATTTGCAAAGTCACCGAACTGCGCCTCCCAAATAGTTAAAGTGTTGGGTTCCGATGCGGCATAGCCATACTCAAAACCCAGCACAGCCTCTTCAGACAAAATCGAATCGATCACCAGAAACGGCGCTTGATCTTTTGCAACATGACGTAACGGCATATATGTGCCGGTATCCCATTTCTCACGATTCTGATTATGCAAAACTGCATGACGATGGGTAAAGGTGCCGCGACCACTGTCCTCACCAGACAGTCGAACAGGATAACCGCTGGCAACTAAAGAAGCGAAAGCCATATGCTCCCCCATACCCCAGTCAATATTAGTCTCGCCGCGACCCATTGCCGCCCGATCTCTAAGCACCTTTTCAACCAAAGGGTGCACTTTGAAATCTTCGGGAATGGTGGTGATCTTCTCGGCCAAGCGTTTCCATTCCGTCAATGGAATGGCAGTGTCAGCTTCATCAGTCCACTTCTTATTCAAGAAAGGGGACCAATCTACAGCGAACTTACCCTTGAAATTACTAAGAACTGGATCAGATGTTTGTATACCTGCATCCATCGCAGCGCGATACTCTTTAACCATGAGATCGCCAGTACCGGCTGGCAAAACACCCTGCGCCTCAAGCCTATCAGCATAAAGCTTACGTGTACCGGGGTGCAATGCGATGGTTTTGTACATCAAGGGCTGAGTCATCGCGGGTGTATCTTGCTCGTTATGACCTAGTTTCCTAAAGCACACAATATCAATCGCTACATCTTTGTGAAACTTAGTGCGGAAATCGACTGCTAATTTAGTAGCCAGAACTACTGCCTCCGGATCATCGCCATTAACATGCAATACTGGTGCGTCAACTACTTTCATGATGTCCGTGCAATACAAGCTAGAACGTAAATCACGCGGGTCTGATGTCGTAAAACCAATTTGGTTATTGATAACGATATGAACCGTGCCACCAGTGGAGTAACCACGAACCTCGGACATCGCCAAAGTTTCTTGTACCACGCCTTGGCCAGCAATAGCTGCATCACCATGCACTAGGATGGGCAATACTTGCTCACCCAATAAGTCACCACGGCGCTCCATGCGAGCACGCGCCGAACCCTCCACTACTGGGTTCACAATCTCTAGATGGGATGGGTTAAAAGCCAAAGACAAATGCACAGGACCAGCTGGAGTAGAAATATCGCTGGAGAAACCTTGGTGATATTTCACATCGCCTGCGGGTAATGTTTCCGGTCCTTTATGCTCAAACTCAGCGAATAAATCAGTAGGCATCTTGCCCAGGACGTTTACCAAGACATTCAGACGACCACGATGGGCCATGCCAATCACAATCTCTTGCACACCTTTGGAGCCGGCTTGACGAATCAACTCATCCATACAAGGAATAAAGCTGTCGCCACCCTCCAATGAAAAACGCTTTTGACCTACAAACTTAGCCTGCAGGTAACGCTCCAAACCTTCTGCGGCTGTCACGCGATCTAAGATTTGGCGTTTTTCATCCACATTAAAATGAGGGGTTGAACGACAGGATTCTAGTTTTTCTTGCCACCACTTTTTAATAGTCTGATCGGCGATGAACATGTATTCAGGGCCAATCTTGCCACAATAGGTTTCACGCAAGGCTTGCAGTAAATCACGCAAGCTCATCTCCGTCTTACCGAAGAAAGTATTGCTAGTATTGAAGACGATATCCATATCGCCATCAGTAAAGCCATAAAAAGCGGGGTTCAACTCAGGAATATCAGGACGTTCGGTGCGCTTTAACGGATCAATATCCGCCCAACGATTGCCAACGTTTCGATATGCCGCAATTAATTGCTGAACACCAACGCGTTTACGCCCCATTTCCGAGTCAGCCGAATCAGAAACCGTTCTGATGGGGCCCTGCTTTGCGCGCTCCGCAAAGGACGCAACAATAGGAGCATGGGCAATATCGGCTCTAGATGAACCATCAACAGCAGGCACTTCCTTCACATTATCAAAATAATCTCGCCAGTGATCAGCTACTGAAGCTGGATCGTGCAAGTAGGATTCGTAGAGTTCCTCTACGTAGGGGGCGTTTCCGCCGAAGAGATAGGAGTTATCCCTTTGGTCCTGCATCATGATGCTCACCTTTCATCGGGTTTCCCGAATAAAAACTGTGGTTAAAACCATTCGTTCTGCGGCTAAACCGCCTTACGAATTGATCTATGCAAATACTGTCATTACTCTAGTAATTTAACACGGTTAACCATTAGCACTTGAAGGGCTTTCCCTGATTTTTATATTAACAGGGGTATTTCCCTATCAATAAACAGTAATAGGAATATCCTAATCTGCTTGTAAGTCCTTTGTATTGAATCGTTCAATACAGGTATTTGTATTGCCCACGTTCGGCTTTTGGAGCGAGTTCATCGGTTACATTTTTGCGTAAATGAGGGCTTTATTAACCTCGACCCGTCAGCAATGGGCTTGAATGATAAAAACTTTATATAACTGGTTGCAGTACTCTGAAACCCTCAGTAGAAAATGAAAAACAACCTCATTGATTTTAATTACCCCGTTATTAAAATTATGTGGCTACTTTTGAACTTATCCAAACTAAAAATAATGCCAGCAGACGCAGTTTCATGGAGCCTGAATTTAAGTGAGCTCTAAAAAATAACGGGTTCGGACTGAAAATTGGGAAATAAATAACAATTAAAGCTGATCAACATATGCCGATCAGCTTTATTTTAGTTATGAAATCATAATGAAATCAATTACTTATATAAGGTAATTACTGCGATCTCTACCTTCAATCCATTTTGGCGCCTTACCTCGACCAGTCCAAGTCTCACCCGTTTCAGGGTTGCGATATTTGGGGGCCACTTTACCGCTAGCATTGCGAACACCTGCTTTGCGACTAAATAAATCCAACGCAGTCAAGTCATACTCTTCAATAATAATCTTGGCTTTAGCAATCCCATCTGCTTTTTCACGTTGAATCGCCTCTTTAATCTGTTTATCCAACTGTTCACGTTGGGCTAGAAGGTCTTTATAAGTAGACATATATATTTTTTCTCCGAATAGTAGGTACAACTAAATATAAAATAATAGTAATTTTTAGTTATCGTAAAATATTATATATCACTTTAATAAATAGGTAATGAATTAGATAATGAAAATTAATATCTAATTGATGGCTATTTATATTTTATCGATGATAGCTGACAACTATCATTATAAATATTATATATAGCTATATATAAATACCGCTAGTCACGAAGAATAAAAGTGCCACTAGATTTAGCGGTAATCTCTCCCGCAGCGTTTAAAACTACTGCCTCACAATAATTAATGCTTCTACCAGCCTTCAGAACGCTGCCTTCAACTATGATTTTGCCAATACTAGGACGTAAAAAACTGACGCTCATATCAATAGTCATGGCGCCCATAGCGAGACTTCTAGTGCTTCGAGCAGCTGCGCCCATAGCAAAGTCGAGCAAAGTCATAATCACTCCGCCATGAGCAATCTGGAAGCTATTTTCAAATTCAGGCTTGATGATTAGGCTAATGCGTGATTGACCATCTTTGGCAAACTCAGGAACAACCCCTAAATGCGCCAAAAAGGGAATATGAAGTCCAAAATAATCGGTCGGTTTTTCAATAGTAGTCATGGGAAGAATATATATGAGAAGATTTTTTCTGGATACCAGCTGAGAATTGATGGTCGGAGTCGGGGATGCGAGCTACTAATACGACCATTTATAAAATTCTATCGCTTTATTTTTAATCGCTGTGATCATGATCGTAAACCATTATGCATTACAGTTTTTGCATTACTTCCGCCGGTATCGTGTGCACCATTTCATGCTTTTGATGCCCGCCCCTAAGTCTAAATTTTATCCACGCATTTTGGACAAAGATGCCTTCAATTTCTTCAAAATACTAGCCCAATGACAGGTGATGCACTTGAACTAGAACAAAAATTCACCTAAATGAACTTATTTCACAATAATTGAGTATTCTTGCGCTGCACACGCACTCATCTCCAAAAGGCCCGCATGCTATTTCTAATTTTATTTCAGGCTTTTTTAGCGGTAATTTATTTTGTAACCAGTTCTTTTGATATGAACTGGAGTCTATGGATTACGCTTGCACTTAATTTCCTGGCCTTAGGATACCTCTGGAATCATCATCGGGTTTCATTTGAACTCAAATCACGCAAAGTACGTATTGCTAGATTAATTTTTACGATAACCCTATTTTTACTGGAGTTTTTAATTCTATTCACCCCATCCCCAGTTAATACCGATGGAATCCTCGGCCTAATCAATGATGGCGAGGTATTTATTACAGGCATGCTCATTGGTATTTTATGGAGAAAAGAGATCTTAGGAAAAGATTCTGATTAAAGATGCTGACCATCTCATTTTGAATATAAATTTATTTATTGAAATTTCTCAATCAAGCCGTTATGGGATGGCGCAAAGACTATGACTACCTTTAAGTCAGGCAAGCAACAAAGCGTCTTAATAGGACTTTAGTAGCTCCATTAGGATCCAATCCTAGCGCCAAAGAATTATTAAAGTAAATGCCCCGTCTTCACAAAGATAGTGCAACCCTCTTTGCTGAAAGGCTGATGCAGGCTCAGATGTGGACTTCTGATCCACGAACCTGCTGGGTAGCGACCGTGTTCATCTTGAAATACGCCATCAACTACGAAGATTTCTTCGCCACCATAATGCTTGTGTGGATTGAAATAGGTTTGAGGTGCCCAGCGAACTAAAGTTGATCCACTGCCTTGCTGCATCAGCGGCATAACCATAAGACCAGGAACCATGCCTTGATACCAAGGTGCTTTTGTGGTGTCGATAAGCTCTCGTTCTATTTGATCTGGACCGAGGTGTCTGAGTTTCACGAACAGAGTGCAGCCAGATTCACTAAACGGTGCATGTGATGAGCCTGGCGGATTCATGATGTAAGTCCCGGCCTGATATTCGCCTGTTTCATCGCTAAATATTCCGTCCAAAACCAATATCTCCTCTCCAAATGCATGAGTATGATTTTCAAATTTAGACCCGGGTTGATAGCGAACGATTGAAGTAGCTTTTGCCACCTCATCACCAAGTCGATCAAGCATTCGTCTTTCAACCCCTGATTCTGGAGTGCAAACCCAAGGCAAGTCATGGTGGTTAATCACAACCCGCTTACTGTAATCAGAGTGAATATTCATGTATTGCATTTCAAATTTAGGAGAATAAGGCAAAGCATAGCAAGCATATTTAATGAGCGCTCAAAGACAAAGCTCTCACTATTTCTGATGTAGGTTTACTTTTGCAATGAACCCACCCAATCCGCCCCTTAATGGCCGCCCTCTTTTTTAATTGCTTTGATCGTCATCATTCCTTTGGAGTAAGAAATATCAAGCGCGTTTAAAACATCTGCGCCTAGCAGCACCGACCGCGTACCCTCGAGCACCATAATGCGAGCATTTGCGATGTTGCCATTGGGTATCGTAATCAGATTACCCTCGGTAACACCCGCGATGATTTGGCCATCAGCTGTATTAATAGGTGTAGCCATTCCCACCCTCATACCAGCATTTTTTGCTATCTGTAAATCTATCGAGGAACTAGCCGCCCCAGAATCAACCATAAATCGAACTGGAAAACCATTAACGGCCCCCGAAATATAGTAATGGCCATCAATCGATACTTGCACTTCATAGTCTCCATTGGGCATAAGCCTTCCTGGCCTACGAATAAATGGGTGAGTTACATCTTCATTGAGATCAGCTATATTTTGGTTGGCACTTAAATCGCGGCCATCATAGGCAATAAAAGAGGCCGATTTATCTATGGAGGGGCGTGAAACTGGTTGACCGTCCATTATCAGGGGCAATCTAAAAGCTGAATTACCCTCTGCCAGAGCAATGTTACTGGCAATGATTAAAAGTAGGCCGATCCAGGCAGAATAACGAGCGGAGTTTTTATGAAGGCTATTTATAAGGGGCGCTTAGCCTATTTTTTAGATTAATGAAGTATTTTATGGTCGGGGCGAGAGGATTCGAACCTCCGACCACTTGCACCCCATGCAAGTACGCTACCAGGCTGCGCTACGCCCCGACGAAAGACAAAATTGTATCAGCAACTATTTAGAGAGGATTTGCAAAACAGCAGTGAGCTCATCCCGCAAGCGAAGTTCACCGCGCACTTCATCTAGGCGATTTCGGGCTCCGCTGATAGTAAAGCCCTCTTCATACAGTAGCGCCCTTATTTTACGAATGAGCACTACCTCATGATGCTGGTAATAACGACGGTTACCGCGACGTTTTTGAGGGCTTAATTGAGTAAACTCCTGCTCCCAATAACGCAAAACATGAGATCTAACGCCACATAAGTCAGCTACTTCGCCAATAGTGAAATAGCGCTTAGCAGGTATCGGTGGCAACTGCGAACTGGGCAGTGCCAGCCCAGAATCAAACGCGGATTTCTCGAGCATGTGACTCAACTACGTCTTTTAGTTTTTGACTTGCGTGGAATGTCACTACACGTCGCGCATCAATTGGGATCAATTCGCCAGTCTTTGGATTGCGTCCAGGACGGGCGGATTTATTGCGTAATTGAAAGTTGCCAAAACCGGAGATCTTGACCTCCACACCAGCCTCTAAGGACGCGCCAATGCGATTAAAGAAGGCATCAATCATGTCTTTAGCCTCACGTTTGTTGAGACCAACTTGATCAAATAATGCTTCAGAAAGCTCATTCTTAGTAACGGTATCGCTAATATTTAATTCGTTCATTGCAATATTCTTTCGCAATTCTTTTTATATTTTGATGATAATTTTAAGTAATACTAACCTAGCGCAAGCGGGCTGCACACTTTTTCTCTAGGCACTCCAGAAGCGCGCTCATCACAACATCAATCTGCGCATCCTGCAGTGTTTCCAGTGGATTAAGTAGAGTCACTCGAAATGCCAAACTTTTCTCATCATCAAGCATGCTGCTAGAGCCTGGCTTAGGTCTAAATTCGTCAAATAACTCAATTCCACGAACAAAGCTTTGCTTGCATGACTCCATCGCATCCAATAAGGATTGCGAAGGAACAGCCTGCTTTACTACAACCGCCAAATCGCGCTGCACTGCAGGAAATTTACTTAGCTCTTCAGGGACAGGCAATCCTAAATCACGAATAGCCTCTAAATCCAACTCGAACAGTATGGGGGCCTGAGGAAATTCATAGGATTGTTGCAGCTTAGGATGCAACTCGCCTATCCAACCAATGCTCACCATACCTCTGGAAGTCTTTAGATGTAATTGGCCTGCGCGACCAGGGTGCAATGCAGGATGTACTGCGGCTACTGTTGAGAAATGTAGGGGATCCAAAACACGCTCTAAATCGCCTTTAACGTCAAAGAAATCAACTACACGGTTTGAGCTAGCCCATTGCTCCGGAACAAATGAACCGTAAGCAAGGCCACCAATTTTTTGGGGTTGATAAAAGCCCGCTACCTGCCCCGCCACCTCTTTTACACTCTCGTCACGCTTAAAAACTCTGCCACTCTCAAATAGACGCACCCGTGCTGCGCCACGATTGAGGTTACTCTTGAGGTTCGCCAATAGGCCACCCCAGAGGTTACTACGCATAACGCTATATTGATTAGCAATCGGATTTACAACTGAGATGACATCTTTTTCTGTGGCACCCGTAATGCGATGCTCACTTTGAAAATCAGTAAAGCCAAAGTTCACGGCCTCTTGATAGCCTTGCAAAGCAAAACGCTGACGTAATAAGTGGACGCCCCTTTTTTCCTCGGGTTGGGCACTCATCTTTAGCGAAGCTACAGGCGGCAAATCAGGAATATTTTCAAAGCCGTACAACCGAGCCACTTCTTCAATTAAATCTTCTTCAATCTCAATATCAAATCGATAGCTAGGTGGAGTCACTACAAATACATCATGAGCCTCTTGCTTAAACTCAAAACCTAGTCGTTTAAATACGTCAGCAACAATGTCATTGGTTAAAGGGATGCCAATGACTTTCATCGCACGATCTAATCGAAGTCGAACTGGTTTACGCTCAGGCACTGCCAAGACTTGATCATCGATGGGGCCGGCTTGGCCGCCACATACTTCAATAATTAATGAGGATAAATATTCAAGACAATGCACCGTATTTTGTGGATCAACCCCACGCTCAAAACGATGAGCCGCATCAGTACTGAAGTTCAAACGCCGTGTACGACCTTGAATAGCAGAGGGTTGCCAGTAGGCCGATTCAACATAAATATTTTTGGTGTCATTGCTAACCGCACAATGATTGCCACCCATAATGCCAGCCAATGCTATCGGCCCAACCTGATCAGCAAGTACACCGACTTCCAATACTTTTCCCGATTGGTCAGACGCTACAGGCGTAACTGTTTGACCATTTAAAAGCTCAATACTTTCTCCTGGCTTAGCCCATCTAACTGATACATCACCCGATAATTTATCCATATCAAATACATGGGTGGGTTGACCCATCTCCAGCATGACGTAATTAGAAAGATCTACTAAGGCTGAAATACTTCTTTGGCCAGCGCGTGACAGGCGCTGCACAATAGCATCTGGTGTTTTTGCTTGTGGATTAACACCTTGGATCACGCGCCCTGCAAAACGGCCACATAAATCATGGCTCTCTACTGTCACCTGAAGCTTGTCTTGAATAGAAATGCTTGGTGCAGTCCACTGAGGGGCACATAAAGCGGCTCCCGTAATGGCAGATACTTCTCTGGCTACACCCATGAGCGAGAGACAGTCTGCTTTATTGGGGGTTAACTTAATGACGAATACCTGATCATCTAAATCTAAATACTTGCGAATATCTTCGCCAATGGGCGCATCGGCAGGCAACTCTAAAATACCTTCATGATCATCGCCAAGACCCAGCTCGCGGCCAGAGCACAACATGCCCTGGCTTTCTACGCCGCGAAGTTTTCCCACCTTAATTACAAATGGTTTTCCACCGGCTTCAGCGGGAGGTAATTGTGCGCCAACTAATGCACAAGGAATTTTTATTCCTGCTCGAGCATTCGGTGCGCCGCAAACAATCTGCAAAGCTTCTCCAGTGCCCGCGTTTACTTTACAAACCCGTAAACGATCAGCGTCTGGATGTTGTTCTGCCGACAGAATTTCAGCAATGACAATCTTGGTGAATACCGGAGCTACGGAATGCTGCTCTTCCACTTCAAGACCTGCCATCGTCATAGCATGACCCAAAGCATTGCTATCAAGCGATGGGTTGACGTACTGACGAAGCCAAGATTCAGAAAATTGCATA
>CAIMZP010000042.1 GCA_903846025.1 uncultured beta proteobacterium
CGGAGAGGGAGGGATTCGAACCCTCGGTAGGTTTGACCCTACGCCTGATTTCGAGTCAGGTACATTCGACCACTCTGCCACCTCTCCGAACCGAAGTGCAATTATAGCTTTGGTGTTGGTTACAGTTGCAGGCCTTATTTAATAATGGGCTTGAGATTATCTAAACCGCCTAAGTATGGCTGCAATGCCGTAGGAATCGAGATACTGCCATCAACTTGCTGGTGATTCTCAATCAACGCTACCAGCGCTCTGCCTACTGCCAAACCAGAGCCATTTAAGGTGTGAACTAGCTCGGGTTTGCCTTGACCAACCTTAAATCTAGCTTGCATGCGCCTTGCTTGAAAGTCGCCCATGCTAGAGCAAGAGCTAATTTCGCGATAAGCGTGCTGCGAAGGCACCCACACCTCTAAGTCATAAGTTTTGGCGCTACCAAAACCCATGTCACCCGTACAGAGCAACACTTTTCTATAGGGTAGCTCAAGTAATTCCAAAATCTTTTCGGCGTGGCCAGTAAGCTCCTCTAATGCTTGCATAGAATCTTCTGGTTTGGTGATTTGTACCAACTCAACCTTATCAAACTGATGTTGACGGATCATGCCGCGAACATCTCGCCCATAGCTACCCGCTTCAGAACGAAAGCATGGTGTATGCGCTACAAATTTCATTGGTAAATTGTCGGCATTTACAATCTCGTCACGTACTAAATTTGTAACCGGTACCTCCGCAGTTGGAATAAGGTAAAAGTTCTCGGTACGAACCCCCCCATCGTCATCCTCTCCACCCATTTGACGGGGAACCTTAAATAGATCCTCCTCAAATTTTGGTAGCTGCCCAGTGCCACGCATTGACGCAGCATTGACCATATACGGCGCATAGATCTCTTGGTACTCGTGCTGTGTTGTATGGATATCAAGCATAAATTGCGCTAGCGCACGGTGCAATCTGGCGATCGGCCCCTTTAGGACTACAAAGCGTGAGCCGCTAATTTTGGCAGCAACTTCAAAATCCAGTCCAAGTGGCCCACCTAAATCTACGTGGTCTTGAATCTCAAAATCAAATATAGGAGCATTGCCCCAACGCTTGACTTCCTTATTCTCTTTCTCATCCTTGCCGACAGGAACTGCTTCATCTGGCAGATTGGGAATGCCCATTAAAAAATCAGAAATCTCCACCTGCAAAATGGTCAAGCGCGCTACTCCGGACTCCATATCTACATTAATCTGACTCGCTTCAGCTATCTCAGTAGATGCATCTTCACCACGACCTTTTTTCATGCCAATGGCTTTAGCCAGTTGATTGCGTTTAGCCTGCAATTCTTCAGTGCGCGTTTGCAAAGTTTTGCGCTCAGTTTCTAAGGCATTGAATTTCTCAACATCTAACTGAAATTTGCGGGTAGCCAAGCGCGCTTGAACTGCAGCGATATCTTTACGGAGTAATTGCGGATCAATCATGTATTGCTCTATTAGTAAGTTGGTGCTAAAGCCTCTATTTTAAGCGTAAGACTTCAGCCCCAGCAGGGGGAATAAAGGTAAAGCGGTTAGCGGGCAGAATGACATTTAACTGCATCTTATCTAGAGTCACCAGAACTATGCTGCCCAGTCCATCAACAAGTTCCAGGGCTTTTGGCAGACCGTTGGCCATGCCCACAGAAATTTTGGTGTAAGGCAGATCATTGCCACCCTTAACACCGGGATCTTTTTTGGGAGTCAGGCCCACCCACTTCATGCCCAGATGTTCCTCGCCCTCCACTAAATCAAAATGTTGATCAAGTGAGACCTCACCAAAAAGAATGGCTGCGGGTGTTGAGGCCAGAGCTTGACCAGCGGATCTAAAAGTCGCTTGATTGAGATCCTTATCCCAGAGAATTAATTGTTTACCATCAGCAATTAGTTTTTGTTCATACGGTTTTTGAGTGTCCCAGATAAAACGGCCAGGACGCTGAAATACGAACTGACCTTGGGTTTGACGAATTACTTTCAAGCCCTTATCTTGCGGCTCATTTGGTTTTGGAGAGCGCAACTGCTGTTGTACAAACTCCCCTTCGGCAGTTTTAGAGTTACGCACAAATTGACGTAGTTGCTCTGAACCACTTTCAACATCAATTGCAAATATATTGCTAGAGATTAAACCCATGGTAATTGCAATCGATAGCGTAGAAATCAATCTTTTCAAAATTACCACCCTATTCAGACGAGCGATGAAGAATTTCACGATTTCCGCCATTACCCATTTTGGATACTAGGCCCGCTTTTTCCATATCTTCTAATAAGCGAGCTGCGCGGTTATAGCCAATACGTAAGTGGCGCTGTACCAAAGAGATTGATGGTCTTTTGTTATCTAGCACGATAGCTACCGCTTGATCATACAAAGGATCGGATTCACCTCCGCCGTCACCAGTAAGGGCATCCATAGTAGATTCATCGGCGCCCTCGAGAACACCATCAATATAATTTGCTTCACTCTTCTCTTTAAGCCACTCCACAACACGATGCACTTCATCATCAGATACAAATGCGCCGTGCACCCGAACAGGTAAGCCGGTACCTGGAGCCATATAGAGCATGTCACCCATACCGAGAAGGGCTTCCGCGCCCTGCTGATCTAAGATGGTCCGACTATCAATCTTGCTGCTCACTTGAAAAGAAATACGGGTTGGTACATTGGCCTTAATCAACCCAGTAATGACATCCACGCTAGGGCGTTGAGTAGCCAGTACCAAGTGAATACCTGCGGCACGCGCCTTTTGAGCAATGCGGGCAATTAACTCTTCAATCTTTTTACCTTGAACCATCATTAAGTCTGCAAGCTCATCAATCACAATCACAATCACAGGAGCCTTATAAATTGGCTCTGGATCATCTGGAGTTAAGCTAAATGGATTGGTGAGTTTCTCGCCCTTTTCTTCTGCTTCCAAAATTTTCTTATTGAAGCCGGCCAAATTGCGCACACCAAACTTGCTCATTAATTTGTAGCGGCGCTCCATCTCATTGACCGCCCAATTAAGCGCGTTATACGCCTGCTTCATATCGGTTACTACCGGGCAAAGTAAATGGGGAATCTTGTCATACATCGCCATTTCCAACATCTTGGGATCGATCATGATGAGACGTACCTCATCAGGCTTAGCCTTGAAGAGAATCGACAAAATCATGGCATTAATACCAACTGATTTACCAGCGCCAGTAGTGCCCGCTACCAAGCAGTGAGGCATCTTCGCCAAGTCAGCAACCATTGGGTTGCCAGAAATGTCTTTACCTAAAGCCAGAGTCAATAGCGAATGGTTATCGTTGTAAATTTGTGAAGTCAAAATCTCAGACAGGTAAACAGACTGGCGTGTTGGGTTTGGCAACTCCAAAGCCATACAAGTTTTACCGGGAATAGTCTCCACTACACGCATGCTCACTACACCAAGTGAGCGCGCTAAGTCGCGTGAAAGATTAACAATCTGATTTCCCTTGACACCTACCGCTGGATCAATCTCATAACGGGTTACCACTGGACCTGGATAGGCAGCGATGACTTTAACTTCAACGTTAAATTCTGCAAGCTTGCGTTCAATTAAGCGAGAAGTGAACTCCAGAACATCTGCTGAGATGGTCTCTTTGATTTCAGGCACGGGATCAAGCAAAGCCAAAGGAGGCAATTCTGAATCAGGGATATCCACAAATAACGGTTGTTGTTTTTCACGCTCTACACGTGCGCTCTTCGGAATTTCTACCGGAGTTCGAACAATATGTACAGGGGTGGCAATTTCTACGCGCCCACGAAACTCCTCCACAAACTCCTCTCGCTCCTCTGCCGCCACTTCTCCCAATTTACGATCCGCCATACCATCACGACGTTGGCGCAAGCGGTAATAGGCTAACTCCAAGGTGCGACCGACCTTTTCAGCAACATCTAACCAAGAAAAGTGCAGAAATAACGACAAACCAGCACAAAGACCAAACAGCAAAACGATGGTGGAGCCTGTAAAGCCCAGTGACATTTGAAGGGGGTCACCGATTAACTCGCCCAAAATACCCCCTGGAGGCCTAGGAAGCTCCCAGCTCAGTGAATGCAGGCGGATGGACTCAAGACCCATGCTACTAATTAAAGTCAGCCCAAAGCCCAGCCAACGAATGACTAATGAGTCTGGTTTTGCCTCTGGATCTACTGGCAAAGGGATGCTCCAGAGCTCACGCCACCCATTTAGAACGCGACGTCCAAACAAAACAACCCACCAAAAGGCAGAAATGCCGAAAATATAGAGCATTAAGTCGGCTGCATAGGCCCCAAATCGACCGCCCAGATTCTTAGGGGTCTCAAAACTGGCATGAGACCAGGCTGGATCCGCCTTGGAATAAGTAATCAAAATAGCAAATAAACCCAGGCAAAGACCGCAGGAGATGAACCAGCGCGCCTCAAGCAATAGACGGGGCATCCTCCCATGGCCATTATTTTCAGGCAACTGAGGAGCCAAGGGGATTTTCGACTTCGGGTTTACGGTTTTAGCCATGTTCTGGTGATTGTAAACAAGCAAATCTATAATTTGGTAATGACGACAAATATCCCAAAACACTCCAAAGTTCTAATTCTCGGATCTGGCCCTGCTGGGTATACCGCAGCTGTATATGCAGCGCGAGCCAATCTAAAGCCCACCCTCATCACTGGAATCGCTCAGGGAGGTCAGTTAATGACCACTACTGATGTGGAAAACTGGCCAGCCGACCCAGATGGCGTCCAAGGTCCAGAGTTGATGGGTCGCTTTTTACAGCATGCGGAACGCTTTAATACTGAAATTATTTTTGATCATATTCATACCGCTGCCTTGACAGAAAAACCCATTCGCTTAGTGGGTGACTCTGGCACTTACACCTGTGATGCATTAATTATTTCTACTGGAGCTTCTGCGCAGTATCTTGGTCTACCAAGTGAAGAAGCATTTATGGGGCGTGGCGTTTCAGGTTGCGCTACTTGTGATGGTTTTTTCTATCGCGATCAAGATGTGTGCGTAGTCGGCGGTGGCAATACCGCTGTTGAAGAAGCGCTCTACCTTACTGGCATTGCAAATAAAGTGACGGTCATTCATCGTCGCGATACATTTCGCGCGGAACCTATTTTGAATGATCGCCTGATGGCAAAAGTTGGGGAAGGCAAAGTAGAGCTTAAATTAAATTCCACCCTTGATGAAGTTCTTGGTGATGAAAGGGGTGTCACTGGCGTGCGCATTACAAAACAAGATGGCAGCACAGAAGATATTGCCGTTACCGGGGCCTTTATAGCAATTGGCCACAAACCCAATACCGAGTTATTTATTGGGCAACTTGAGATGAATAACGGCTATATTAAGACGCATTCTGGCTTAGAGGGCAATGCTACTGCCACCAATATTCCGGGCGTCTTTGCCGCTGGCGATGTGCAAGACCATATTTATCGTCAAGCCATCACGAGTGCTGGAACAGGCTGCATGGCGGCATTAGACGCGCAGCGTTACTTGGAGTCGCTTTCTTAAAAAACTGTAAGTTAAATTTACCTTGAGAATTCAAGATAAAAAAACGCCTAGCATTGCTAGGCGTTTTACTTTACTACTACTCCCAAGGGAGCTTTGCTCTTATGGCACTTATTTTGTTATCTAGCTAAAGGTAATAAAGGCACAATGAGCAATGCCACGATATTAATAATTTTAATAAGTGGGTTTACGGCAGGGCCAGCAGTATCCTTGTAAGGGTCACCTACAGTGTCGCCCGTAACAGCCGCCTTATGGGCTTCGGAACCTTTGCCCCCAAAGTGACCTTCTTCGATATATTTTTTGGCATTATCCCAAGCGCCACCACCAGTGCACATAGAGATCGCCACAAACAAGCCCGTTACGATCGTACCCATGAGTAAGCCACCCAGTGCAGCGGGTCCCAATAAAAGGCCGACTGCAATTGGTGCTACCACTGGTAAAAGTGAGGGAACAATCATTTCTTTAATGGCTGCTGAAGTAAGCATATCTACTGCCTTGCCGTATTCTGGTTTTGCAGTACCTTCCATAATTCCAGGAATCTCTCTGAACTGTCGGCGCACCTCCTCAACCACAGCACCCGCACAACGCCCTACCGCCTCCATGGCCATCGCACCAAATAAATAAGGAATCATGCCGCCAATAAAGAGACCGATGATGACCATATGGTTAGAAAGATCAAAGGAGACTTGTTGGCCAATAGATTCCAAAGCGTGGGTGTAATCAGCAAAAAGCACCAAAGCAGCCAAACCTGCTGAACCAATCGCATACCCCTTGGTGACCGCCTTGGTCGTGTTACCAACCGCATCCAATGGGTCGGTAATATCACGTACGGATTGGGGTAAACCAGCCATCTCTGCAATGCCGCCAGCATTATCAGTAATGGGGCCATAGGCATCGAGGGCAACTACAATACCCGCCATCGACAACATGGCCGTTGCTGCAATAGCAATTCCATAAATACCAGCCAGCCAATACGCCGCATAGATTGCTGCGCAAACAAACAGCACGGGGTAAGCAGTCGACTTCATGGATATACCTAAACCGGCGATGATATTGGTGCCATGGCCTTTGGTTGAAGCTTCTGCAATATGTTGTACTGGTTTAAATTGCGTGCCAGTGTAGTACTCAGTAATCCATACCAAGCCTGCAGTTAGCACTAAGCCAACCACCGTAGACCCGAACAAGCGCCACTGACTACCAGGGATGCCCAAGGCATCATCAGGCATGATGAAATTGGTCACAAAATAAAAGGCGATGAGTGAAATACCGCCAGCCACAATCAAACCCTTATACAAAGCTGGCATCACATTCTTCATGCCAGGCGTCGCCTTAACAAAAGAACAGCCAATGATCGAGGCAATAATAGAGACGCCGCCCAGAACCAGCGGATAGACAATTGCGGCAACTGGCGCACTGGCAACCATCAGCGCTCCCAGAACCATTGTTGCAATTAACGTCACTGCATATGTTTCAAATAAATCGGCGGCCATGCCAGCGCAATCACCAACGTTATCGCCAACGTTATCCGCAATCACCGCTGGGTTACGGGGGTCATCTTCTGGAATGCCCGCTTCGACTTTTCCAACTAGATCTGCACCCACATCGGCACCTTTAGTAAAGATGCCGCCACCTAGCCGCGCAAAGATAGAAATTAAAGACGATCCAAATGCCAAACCAATTAATGGATGTAGAACTGACGAAAGGTCTTGACCTGCCCCCATGGAGACTAAGAACATAAAGAAGAGACTGACGCCCAGTAAGCCAAGGCCCACCACTAACATGCCAGTAATGGCCCCACCCTTAAAGGCTACATTCAGAGCCTCGTTCATTCCTTTGGTAGCAGCCTCAGCGGTGCGCACATTTGCTCGTACCGAAACATTCATCCCAATAAAACCACAAGCGCCGGAAAGTACTGCGCCAATGACAAAGCCCATGGCAGTTGCAAAATCCAAAAAGAGGGCAATTAAAACCGTGAGAACGACCCCAACAATGGCAATAGTTTTGTATTGGCGCGACAAGTAGGCGGCAGCGCCCAACTGAATCGCCTCGGCAATTTCTTGCATTCTGGCATTGCCAGTACTTTGCCTCAGAATCCAGCGGCGCATCACAAAACCATAAATCACCGCTAAAACTCCACACGCCAAGGCAAAATACAAGCCTAAAGTGATATTACTCATGCTTGAACTCCTTAAAATTTGATCTAAATTGTTTTGTATCTAGCGCCCATGTCAGCCAGCTTTCCGAAAGCGATAAACTAGAGCTAATAAGCTGTATCAGTATGTAGCAGAATCACTACCCCAGCTCTTTTTTAAGATCAGGGTATTTACTAATCACTATCCGGAGTATGTATGAGTCTTGACAAGGTCAAACCAGGTAAAAAAATCCCCGAATGCTTTAACGTCATTATTGAGATCCCAATGAATGCCGATCCAATAAAATATGAGGTGGATAAAGAAAGTGGTGCGATTTTTGTTGACCGCTTTATGGGTACTGCAATGCACTATCCCTGCAACTACGGCTATATCCCTAAAACCATTGCGGGTGACGGGGATCCAGTTGATGTTCTTGTCATCACTCCTTTTCCCTTAATTCCTGGTGTAGTTGTAAGCTGCCGTGCAATTGGGGTGCTTCTAATGGAAGATGAAGGCGGTCAAGATGCCAAGTTATTGGCAGTACCTGAAGACCGCATTTTGCCAATCTATACCCACTGGCAAAAACCAGAGGATATGAATCCTTTGCGCTTGAACCAAATTCAGCATTTCTTCGAGCACTACAAAGATCTCGAACCAGGAAAATGGGTAAAAATTAAAGGTTGGGCCGGTGTAGCTGATGCTCATAAAGAAATACTTGAGGGTATCGAAGGTTATGCACAGTCAGAGAAATAATTATTCCCTAACAAATTTTTATTAGTTTGATTTTTGGAAGTGAGCTCACAAAAAATCGCCTTAGCGCAAATCAACCCTCTTTTGGGTGATTTGCCGGGCAACGCTCAGCTCATTTTCGAAGCTGCTTCTGAGGCTTGTAATAAAGGCGCCACTCTTGTATTAACGCCCGAGCTCTCGCTTACAGGCTACCCTCCAGAGGACCTATTACTCCGCCCCGCCTTTATTGAAGCGGCCGACCGTGAGCTCAACCGCTTAATGCATGAGCTCAAAAAATTCCCAAAACTAACCGTTATTGTTGGTCACCCTAAAAAAACCTCTGTTGGATTACAAAATTACGCTTCTGTTTTACGTGATGGGAAAGTAATTGCAAGTTACGCAAAACAAGAACTCCCCAACCACGAAGTATTTGACGAGGTACGCTATTTCACGCCAGGCAATCAAGCTTGTGTTTTTGAAAACGAAGGCATTCAATTTGGCTTAATACTTTGTGAGGATGCCTGGCATGCAGGCCCCTCCAAACAAGCACATGCTGCAGGTGCGCAAATTTTGCTCGTTCTTAATGCCTCGCCCTATCATCTGAAAAAAGAAGTGCTGCGCATTGAGGTGCTACGCCAACATATCGCCCAAACCAAAATGCCTTTGGTCTACATCAACGCAGTAGGCGGGCAGGATGAATTGGTTTTTGATGGTGGATCATTTGCAATGAATGCTCAGGGTGAAGTGGTGATGTCAATGCCCCAGTTTGAGACTGGACTTGGCATAGTCCACGTCAACCCCCGCGCACAAATAGACATCGGCGTGATTACTCCAACACCTAGTGTTGAAGCTCAGGCTTATCAGGCCTTAGTCTTGGGTGTACGTGACTACATAAACAAGAATCATTTTCCTGGTGTCATCATTGGCTTATCGGGTGGAGTCGATTCTGCTTTAGTGCTGGCTATTGCAGTAGATGCCCTTGGGGCAGATAAGGTGCGAGCAGTCATGATGGCTTCGCGCTACACCGCAGATATTTCTTGGATTGATGCTCGAGAAATGGCAAATAATGTTCAAGTTCAGTACGATGAAATTCCAATTAGCGGCCCTGTGGACGCCTTCGAACAATCCTTAGCAGAGCAATTTAGAGGTATGAAGGCGGATGCTACAGAAGAAAATATTCAAGCACGAGTGCGTGGCACGCTCCTAATGGCACTCTCCAACAAAACAGGTCGACTCGTACTAACCACTGGCAATAAAAGTGAGATGGCCGTGGGCTATTGCACGCTTTATGGAGATATGGCTGGTGGTTTTGCAGTGATTAAAGATATCGCCAAAACTTTGGTATACCGACTCTGCGCCTACCGCAATAGTATTGCCCCGATTATTCCAGAGCGTATTCTGACTCGCGCCCCTTCTGCTGAATTACGGCCAGACCAAACGGATCAAGACAGTCTGCCCTCATACGAAGTTTTGGATGGCATCGTAGAGCGCTACATGGAGCAAAATCAATCTATCGAACAAATCGTGGCCGCTGGATTCGACGCTCAGAGCGTTGAAAAGGTGACTCGCTTAATTAAGCTCAATGAGTACAAGCGACGCCAATCTCCACCGGGAGTGCGTGTCACTACCCGCGCCTTTGGTCGCGACTGGAGATACCCTATTACCTCCCAATTTAGAGCCTAAAATTCTTCTAATCGCCACATCTCAGGTATCGAGTAGGAGTTCTAGGTATGATTGGTGTATTAAGGGGAATATATGAAACTCATCACATCCATTATTAAACCATTCAAACTTGACGAAGTTCGTGAAGCCTTAGCGGAAGTAGGAGTCACAGGCCTCACTGTTACAGAGGTAAAAGGTTTCGGACGCCAGAAAGGCCATACAGAACTGTATCGTGGTGCCGAGTATGTTGTTGACTTTCTACCCAAGGTAAAAGTTGAAGTCGTAGTGGCCAGCGATCGTGTTGAAGCCACCATTGAGGCAATTACTAAAGCCGCTCGCACTGGCAAGATTGGTGACGGGAAGATTTTTGTCAGCCCTATTGAACAAGCAATCCGGATTCGTACTGGTGAAACTAACGAATCAGCAGTTTAAGTAAAGAGTCTTGGGGCTCTAACTCCTGATGGAGTTAGCGGAATTCTGAATCAGACTGGTTTGTGGGTGCCGCCACACTAGCTGGCTCTAAAATTAATGTTTTGGTATTCGGATTTGTAAGACGCACCTTTGCGCCTTGAAAGTAAACATCCACTTGGTTTAATCCACCAGTGAGCAATTTAAAAGGTGGCTTGCCATAAAAAGAGCCTCCTACCCCAGGGTCAACCATTTTACTTTGGCTCTTACCCGTAACATCCACTACGCAAATGACCTGCCTAGCTTTGACTTGAACATACACTATATCAGCGGCTTTACGTGGTGCCTCAGGTTTGTAACTGGCAATCGCCACATCTTCAGCAGGACAAGTGGGCATCAAATCTGGTGCGCCGTTTACGGGAGTAGAGGCGGATATCTCAACTGGGGCAGTGCTCGTAGCTGCAGCTGTCTCTAGCGGTGCGGCTGGTAGGGTTGACTCAAGAACTTCTTCACTTGCTACTAACACTTCCTCTACTGGCTCAGGAAAAAATAGTGGGCGTAAATTGATAATAGAAAATACAACCGCCGCTATCAGACTCAGCCAAAGCACCCAGCGCTTCTGAGGGTTTGGTTTATTTTCCCCAGTCGCTTGAGTTAAAGTCTGCAATACGGTTTCTGTTTTTATTGGCTTAACTGCAACTGCAGATTTGTTTTTAAATTTAGGTTCAACGGGCATTTTTAAATTGTTGATCGCTACCTGCTCTTTTAAGATCTCACCATAATCAAATGCCTCCTCATCTTTTATACCCAATATTCCAGCCACTTTCTTAGCGGCAGTGATTTTTACTTGAGACCCATAAAAAGAACTCTGTTCACCATTTTCAAGCTGCTCTACTTGTCGAGCTGACAAGCACGCTTGTGCCGCAAGAGCCTTAGTGCTTAAACCGAGCGCCTCCCTGCCTTTTCTAAAGGCCTCATGACGAATGACCGGAAGTTTTGCGTGATTTTTCATGGCCTGCTTGAATGTTAAATTTAAAAAAGCATTTTTCATTAGCCTAACAGCCAACTATGACTGTATATGTCAGTCATATATGCTGCATCGCAACAATAAATGAGTCCGGCCACACTTTCGAAAATTACAGAAACCACTGCACCGACCCCTATCTCACGGCACAATAGAGCTTTTAGACATTTCTTTTTCTGGAGTAATCAACGCATGAAACCCCTTAATGAACGCTCACGCCACGTAACCGAAGGGGTTATGCGCGCACCTAACCGTTCGATGTACTACGCGATGGGCTACCAAGAGAAGGATTTTGCTAAGCCGATGGTTGGGGTTGCTAATGGTCACTCGACCATTACACCTTGCAATAGCGGTCTGCAAAAACTGGCCGATGCTGCAGTTGAGGCCCTAGAAGAGGCTGGTGCAAAAGCCCAGTTATTTGGAACACCTACTGTATCCGATGGAATCGGCATGGGTACAGAAGGCATGAAATACTCCCTGATCTCGCGTGAAGTCATCGCAGACAGTATTGAAACCTGCGTGAATGGGCTTTGGCAAGATGGTGTGGTGGTGATTGGTGGTTGCGATAAAAATATGCCTGGCGGAATGATGGCCATGGCGCGCACCAATGTTCCCAGTATCTATGTTTACGGCGGCACCATTAAGCCTGGCCACTTTAAAGGCAAGGAATTGAATATCGTCTCCGCATTTGAGGCGGTTGGTGAATTTACCTCCGGCAGAATGAGTGAAGAGGATCTCAAGGGCGTAGAACAACACGCCTGTCCAGGTAGCGGTTCTTGTGGTGGCATGTACACCGCAAATACCATGAGTTCTTCTTTTGAAGCGCTTGGCATGAGTCTGCCTTATTCCTCTACCATGTCAAATGTGGACGAAGAAAAGGTCGCTAGTGCAGCACAATCTGCCCGTGTATTGGTCCAAGCGATTAAAAATAATCTTCGTCCGCGCGATATCATTACCAAGAAATCCATTGAAAATGCCGTGAGCATCATCATGGCAGTTGGCGGCTCTACCAACGCAGTCTTGCATTATTTAGCCATCACAAGCGCTGCTGAAATTGACTGGACAATTGATGATTTCGAGCGTATTCGTCAGCGAGTTCCCGTCATTGTGGATATGAAACCCTCAGGTACTTACCTTGCAACTGACTTGCATGAAGCCGGTGGCATTCCCCAAGTAATGAAACTCTTATTGGATGGCGGTCTCTTACACGGCGATTGCATTACGATCACCGGACAAACTATTGCGGAAGTGCTGAAAGATGTTCCATCGGTACCACGCACAGATCAAAAAGTGATTCGCACACTGGATAACCCAATGTACAAACAAGGTCACTTAGCGATTCTCAAAGGTAATATTTCACCTGAGGGCTGTGTTGCCAAAATTACTGGCCTCAAAAACCCGTCGATTACAGGTCCAGCGCGCGTTTTTGATTCTGAGGATGATGCAATGGCAGCTATCATGGCTCAAGATATTAAAGATGGTGATGTTGTCGTGATTCGCTATGAAGGTCCTAAAGGTGGCCCTGGAATGCGCGAGATGCTTGCCCCCACCTCTGCTTTGGTTGGCCAAGGTCTTGGTGAGTCTGTGGGCCTCATTACTGATGGACGATTCTCTGGCGGTACCTGGGGCATGGTTGTTGGTCACGTTGCCCCTGAGGCTTTTGTAGGGGGTGTAATAGCCCTTATTAATGAAGGTGACTCTGTCACTATTGATGCGCACAAGCTCCTGATTCAGCTTAATGTCAGCGATGAAGAAATTGCTAAACGTCGAGCCACTTGGAAGCAGCCCAAGCCACGCTACACGCGAGGATTGCTGGCTAAGTATGCTTACCTAGCCAGCAGCGCTAGCAAAGGCGCTGTAACAGATTTAAACCTAGGTTAAGTCAAGGCAGCTTAACAAAACTAAGTCTTAAAACAAAAGCCCCTCAGTTCAAATTGAACTGAGGGGCTTTTTACATCCTATACAAAACTCCGCCTGAAAAGATACCTATGATGTTTATCTTTTTACCTTGACACGCCCATTGCATTCACTGGCATCTTTACTTCTACTTCGCCTGCTTTAGCAAACTTAAGTTTGACTGGAATACTTTCACCAGCGGCTAAGGGGGCTTTGATATTAATGAACATTAAATGCAAACCACCTGGCTTTAGCTCAACAAAGCTACCTGCCGGTACAGAAATATCTTTGACCTGGCGCATTTTCATGATGTTGCCTTCCATGGCCATTTCATGCAACTGTACTTCTCCTGCCACTGGTGAGCTCACAGAGACCAATTGATCGGCAGTACCAGTATTTTCAATTTTCATAAAACCACCGGCGACCTGCTGACCTGGAACGGTTGCGCGAGTATAGGCATTCTCAATTTGTAGGGATCCGACTTTGGCATTTTGGGCCTGGGTTAAGCTACTAAAACCTAAGCACACTACAGAAACTAATAAAACCCTTAATAAAGTGTTGCTTTTCATTGGTGCATCCTCCTAATAAAACATTAAACCCGAAGACCTTCCTCGGGCGCTTTTCAATACCCAAATCCAATTCAATGCTGACGTGAAGATAGTGGTAAATTTCACCCACTGACTTCTTTTAAAGACTATGGTAATTCTTCGCATTCTCCTCTTCATTATTGCCCTTCATTCTTCAATGGCTATTGCAGCACTAGAGGTTGGGCAGGCCGCCCCCAATATTGAGGGCCATCTTGTCAACGGAAAGCCATTTAATTTAAGCGCCAATAAGGGTAAGGTTGTTTTAGTCAATTTCTGGGCTAGCTGGTGCGAGCCTTGTAGGGAAGAAATGCCTATCATCGAGGCGTACCTAAGGAAAAATAAGGCAAAAGGGTTGGAGGTCTTAGCCATCAGCATGGACAGACCTTCAGATCTTGAGCAGGCAAATAAGATCATGGAAAACTACTCCTTTCTATCTGCAGATAAAAAACATATCGACTTTTCTGGATACGGCAGGATTTGGCGCATACCAAGTACCTTCATTATTGATAAGCAGGGCGTCTTAAAAAAGAATGGACTCACCGGGGACCCTCAGGTTGATCTCAAGATTCTAGAGGAAGCCATTACCCCACTACTCTAATTATTCTTTAAAACGATACCCTTACGCCCATTGAGGCAATGTATGAAGGTACAAGTTGAATACCGTTGACGTTTTGATAAACCGGTAATTGCACATTGGCATAAACCTGAGTTTTTTCAGTTAAGCGATAGAGTACTCCAGGAGTTAAGTAGGCTAAAGTACCACCGGTTGCCCATGTGTCTGCGGCAGTACCGCTATCGGCACGTTTATTTAAAACATTTAACTGTAAGGTTGGCACCCACTTTTCAAAGCCCTGGTAATTCATACCCAAATTCAAGTTCGCTGCATTGCCTGGGCGATATGAACCGCCCAGATTTCCATTAACACCTACCAAGGAATTGGGAACTGACTGAACCATCACGGCAGCTTGATATTGCACCTGAGCAAAATATCCCCAATCATCAAGATCATTAATTAATCCAAATTTATAAATGCCTAGAATGGCATCGGTAGATCCTGTACCAGCCTGCAAACCTGGGTCAATTGCGGTTTGTCCAGATCCGCTGGCTAAGGTGTCAGTTTGACTTCTACTCCCCGTAGGAAGTTTGATGCCATACTGAAAACCCCAATCCTTTTGCTCAGCAAGCCCAAAATACCGACCGATAATTTTCATGTCGCCAATCCCAGAAGTTTGAGAGCTGTATGCACCATTTCCTGGCGTGGGCGGCGGAGTATCTCCATCCGCATAGGTTCCCAATGTATTGTGGTTACGCATAATGTATGGAAGGGCTGCTGTGACGCCCCAACTTTCACCATTGTTATAGTCCAACGATGCCGTTACATAATTATTTTGCGTATACCCCTCAACCTCGGCATTTTGCCCAGTATTAGGATTGGCTGTAGTGGCAGCCTGTCCTTGAGAAATACCCTGTTTGCCGTAACGTAATTTATTCTGATTCAAGGTGTCATACCGAACGTCCAGGGTCCAACCTTCATTCATGCCCATGCCTTGTGTACCAATATCAGTATTTAAACTACATCCACAACTAGCGCAAGCCATTGCACCTACAGCAGGGAATACCAAAACCATTGCTACTGCTATTTTTTTTAATTTCATTTTCTTTTTTTCACGCAACTCAACGACAACACTTTGTCAATTACATAGCTAGGCTATGCCCCAATAAATAACTTAGGCTTGTGTTGGAGGTGCCGCAGAGGGCGGAGATAACCAGATAGCAAGGGGTCTTGGCGATTGGTAGAAAAGCTGAGGCAACAGCGCTAAAGATTGCGGTGCCTGGAACTTCAAATGGGTATTAAAGGTGGGTGTAATACTCGTATGCGCAACACAGTAAGGACAGGGTTGAGTTTGATCCGCCTGGTCCAACTGAGAGTCAGCTTGAGAGTCAGCTTGAATCCTCAACTCCATCTTGCTGCCATCAACTGTACAGATTTCCATGGCAAAGCCTTGACCATGTTTGACTATGGATGCCGCTTGAGAAAGGGTTGGTGAAAGCGCACTCATGAGAATCGATGTTACGGCGATCCAGTGAATGAGTTTGCGAGTTCGGGCATGCATAGTGAGGCTAGTTTATCCCATATTTAGCGAGGCAAATTGAACAAAGGGGCCGTAGCCCCTTTGTCTTGATTTCTACTGGCCTTAAAAACTTAGGCAGCGTTCTTATTTGCCTCTTCAATAAAGCGCTTACGAGCTGGTGCCAATATGAATTTGGCCGCAATTGCAGCGCCGATGGTCACTACTGCCCCAACGATAAACACCACATTCCAATTACCACCTGCGGACAATACAGATGCTAAAGGCACGATTAAAGATGCAGTCCCTTTAGCTGTATATAAAGTCCCTGCATTTCCAGCTGCGTTCTTGACGCCGAATGTATCGGCACAGATTGCTGGAAAGATGGAGAAAATCTCACCCCAGAACAAAAAGATCAGAGCAGCAAATGTCATAAAGGCATATGGGTCATGGCCAAACTGCATGAGACCTAACATCGCCAAACCTTCGCCTAAAAAGACAAAGAACATCGTATTTTCGCGACCAATTCTATCGGAAATAAGGCCGCACAAGGGGCGGGTAAATCCATTACATAGATTATCGATAGATAAGGTTAGCGTTAACAAAGGCAATGTTGCGCCAAAGAACATCATTGGCAATTTAGCTAAGCCATAATCTTTAGCAATCGGGCCAATTTGCGCTGTAACCATAAGACCGCCAGCGGCCACCACCACAAAAATTGCATAGATTAGCCAAAACAAGGGCTTCTTGATCATCTGGCCAGAAGTGTAATCAACCTTTGTCGTCACAATGCGTGGCATAGCCTGAATACCAGTTGGTGGAGTTGGTTTCACCATTAGCAAAGCTAGTAAGAAGATAAATGCGCCCTGTGCAAGACCAAAAAAGAGGAAAGCATGCTCATATCCGTCACTCAAAATCATATTGCCGATAGGAATAACTGTAATTGCAGCGCCGGCGCCAAAGCCTGCTGCAGTCAAACCTGCCGCTAAACCGCGCTTATCTGGAAACCACTTCAAGGCATTACCAACGCATGTTCCGTACACACACCCAGCTCCAATACCAGCAACCACAGCTGCAACATAAAGCATTTCAATAGAGGTGGCATAGCTATCAAGTACCCAGCCAGTTGCGGCGAATACAGAACCAATCAAGATAACGATACGGGGGCCAAACTTATCCACCATCCAGCCTTCAACTGGAACCAGCCAAGTTTCAACAACAATAAAAATTGAAAAGGAAAGTTGAATTGCAGATAAAGCCCAACCAGTTTTAATTTGGATAGGATTTACAAACAAAGTCCACGCATATTGAAGATTTGCAACCAAGCCCATACAAATAATTCCGAAAATTAATTGCATCCAGCGGTTGTGCCAAGGTTTAGTCACGATCTACGTTCTCCTAAAAAACTTTTTTATAAATGCATCGAGCCATTAAATATGGCATCCGTAATTTTTGAGCATTTCAATCATTATGATCTTGATACCCATCAAGTATTTACTAAATCGGCACTAGTGAATACCCTCGACAACCACAAAATATATCAAGGCTTTTACTTGATGTTGGTTTTATTCAGCATATAGCTAAGAAGATGTGAGTAATTACCCTGTGTACGAAAATGTACGATCTTTAAGATAAGAATCTAGGGAATATTTTGATCAAAAAAAACCGCCCGAAGGCGGCCATTTCAAAAAACAAATACAGATTACATGCCGCGGTAAGCGCCATCAAAATCATAGTGACGAATGAGTTTTTCGACAGAAGGCTTACTTGTTGAAAAAATCTTACTGAACTTATTTAATAATTGAGTCATGTACATCTCCTTAAGGGTTAATACCTAGAGTATAACCCTAACACCGCTCTAGTTAGTTAATCCAATAATAAGGACTGTAATTGCCGTAAGTAGTTGTATTTTATAGGATTTATATCTTTTTTTAACAATAGTCTCTATTTTTTCCACCCCAAATCAGTGGGATGCTCTAGCCCTCTTCAGCGTATACCAGCAAATAAATATAAAAATAAGTTAATTGAGAACCGTTCTCAATATGATTTACAATGAGAACCGTTCTCAATTACTGGCCAACATATTTATATGAAGAAAAAACTTTTAAACACAACGATAGCGCTCGGACTTGGAGTTACTTGCACTCTTGCAATACTTCAACCGTCTTATGCGGCTACGCCTGAAGTCCAAATTCAAATTCACCAAGGTCATTTTATTCCCTCTGAATTTGAGATCCCGGCCAATACCAAAGTGAAGCTTGTCATCATCAATCAAGACGACACGCCAGAGGAATTTGAGAGTTACGATCTCAATCGAGAAGTTTTAATAAAAGCCAATAGCCAAGCATCTTTTTATATTGGCCCACTCTCCCCTGGACGTTTTCACTTTGAAGGTGAATTTAGCCCTATGACAGCTCAAGGAGTGGTGATCGTTAAATGAATTCGAAAATTCAAACGTATAAGGCACTATTGCTGTGTAGTGTTTTTATCTTTAGCCCATATCTTTACGCCGCAGAGTATTTGAGTGGACCGTCGGATTATGTATATAGCCCCATAGTTGAAGAAGGAGAGCGAGAAATAGATACTAAGTTTGGCACCCAGACGCCTCGAAACGGAGAGGATGCAAGGCAATCGGGGGCGTCTATTGGCTTTGGCTATGGGGTCACCTCTTGGTGGTTTACAGAGATTTATGGGAAGGCGCAGTGGGAAGGCAATAACTCTTCTTTCGATGCAATTGAGTGGGAAAATAAATTTCAGTTAACGGAAACAGGAAAATACCCCGTCGATATTGGCTTCCTACTTGAATTAGAGCGCCCCCAAAATCGAAATGAAGGCTACGAGGCTAAGTATGGATTTTTATTTCAAAGTGAGTGGCGTAAGTGGCAAGCAAATTTGAATGTACTCATGCAAGGTCATTACACGGGGACAGAGAATCAGGGTACGTATTTTGGCTATCAGGGTCAGGTTAAGTACCGACTTCAACCAGAGTTTGAGCTGGGGGCGCAGCTTTATTCATGGCTAGGAAAGGTGAATAGCTGGAATACTGATCAACAACAGCAAAGTAGCGCTGGGCCTGCAATCTTTGGTAAGACAAAGCTCGGAAATAAACAAGCATTAGTTTATAACGCAGCCTACCTTTGGGGTACAACAACAGCATCTCCAAAGAACACAATTCGAATGCAGGTGGAGTACGAATTCTAAATACGATTACAGAGGCTGCAACTTACCTGCATCCATGATCTGAGTTTTATATAAGATGAAGGATAAAACACTGACTCTTAATGATTGGCTGAATATTTGAATTACTTTATGACCACCTTACTAATGGTCATCACTCCCTGCCCATAGTTAATATTCAATCTGTTGAGGATTTCTGAGCCAAGCAATGTTGACC
>CAIMZP010000043.1 GCA_903846025.1 uncultured beta proteobacterium
AGTTCAGGGGCAACCGCAATTAAGCGGCTAGTGCGAAACGTTCGTCGTTTGCAGTTATTACATTCCCATTGATTTACGAGATAACGGGTCCTCGGTATGCCCTTGATGCTTTGTAATCCACGTCGAAACCATGTCGACCCCAGATTTCTTGCATTGGTGTGCCTATTTTAATGCGGTCAGCTAAAAATTGCAGGATATCTTTAAAGTTTGCCCTATGCCTTATTGGGAAAAATAATGTTTAGTAATTCGAGGGGGTGTTTGACAATAAAGTCTGCGCCCCATGCCTCAGGAGGCTCTTCGCAGCCACAATAGCCATAAGCAGCGGCTACTGTTTGCATTCCCGCAGCTTTACCCGCAATAATATCCCGAATGTCATCGCCTATATAAAGGGATTTTAAGGGGTCCACATTGGCGATCTTGGCAGCGTGCAAAATAGGTTCGGGATGCGGCTTGGAGTAAGGGGTGGTGTCACCTGAAACTGTGGATGCTGATCTTTGTCGCAAGCCCATTAGATCGGTCAATGGATTGGTGAATCGCTCACTTTTGTTGGTAATAATTCCCCAGGGGAGTTTTGCATCATCCAATTCATTAAGTAAATGCTCGATACCTTCAAATAAGCTACTGTTTACCAATAAGGCTTTTTCATAGTTAATGAAGAATTCATCGCGTAGGGGTATAAAACTGGGATGATCAGTATCGATTCCAAATGCGCCAACAATAAGACCTCTCGCTCCAGCAGAGGCGCAAGGTCGTAAAATTTCATAGGGTTTGGGTGCCAAGTTACGGGCAATAAGCAGCTGATTAGTGGCTGCCACTAGGTCAGGGGCGGTATCAGCTAATGTGCCATCTAGGTCAAAAAAAACGCCACTGTAGGGACTTAAAGAGACCTCAATGCTCATTTTTGCGTACGGCGATCATGTAATTTACGCCCATATCATCGCCAAGACTGTAAACCTGCGTCAGAGGGTTGTAGACCATTCCCTTTATGCCAATCAGCTCTAAACCTGCTTCACGGGTAAATGCGACTAGTTCTGATGGCTTAATAAATTTAGCGTACTCATGAGTGCCTTTGGGCAAGAGTCTGAGGATATATTCGGCGCCAATAATGGCAAATAGATAGGACTTAGGACTGCGATTTAAAGTGCTAAAAAAGATTGTGCCACCAGGTTTACAGAGCTTTGCACAGGCTTGGACTACTGAGGCTGGATTGGGAACGTGCTCCAGCATTTCCATGCAAGTAACTACGTCATATTGTTCAGGCTCTTGCTCTGCCAATGCCTCTGCAGAAATTGATCGGTAATTAAGGATGACCCCAACCTCTAAGGCATGGAGTTCGGCAACTTTCAAGGCTTTATCAGATAAGTCGATACCGGTGGTGATCGCGCCCGATTGTGCGATGGATTCAGCCAAGATGCCACCACCACAACCAACATCCAGCACCTTTTTGCCCTCCAGGCCAACAAAGGATTTGATCCAACCGAGGCGCAGGGGGTTAATGGCGTGAAGTGGCTTGAATTCACTATTAATATCCCACCAGCGATGGGCTAGGGCGCTAAATTTAGCAATTTCAGACTGGTCGACGTTCATATAGATTGAGGCGAGATAACTGCTTTAGGATGAATTAACTACGAATATAGCGGAAATAAAAAAGCCCGGCATGACCGGGCTTTTTTAAGAGTAAAGCGAATTACTTAACTGCAGCTGTACCAACAACTTCGATGTCGGTGCGGCGGTTTTTAGCGCGGCCTTCAGCAGTTGCGTTGCTTGCAACTGGATTGCTCTTGCCTTTTGATTCTGTGTAAATGCGGCTACCGTCAACACCTTTGCTTACTAAGTAAGCTTTAACGGACTGAGCACGACGTTGGCCAAGAGCCATGTTGTATGCATCAGTACCAACGCTATCGGTATTACCAACAGCAATAATTACTTCCAACTTGATCTTGTTCAAATCAGCAGCGATCTTGTCCAATGTAGCTTTGCCTTCTGGCTTCAATGTAGCTTTGTCGAAGTCATAAAGTGTGTCAGCTTGCAAAGTGATTTTGCTTTGGCTAATGCTAGGAGCAGCAGCTTTTGGGCCAATCCAACCATCACAACCAGGAGCTGCAGTAGCAGGAGTCCAGTTGTTATCACGCCAGCACAATGTGCCGTCGCCGTTTTTCCAGTTCAGGGCGCCATCGCCGTTTTGCCAGTTATCAGAAGCCATTGCTGCAGATGCAGAAACAGTAATCACAGAAGCGATCAACACTTTTAGGGTTTTGTTCATTTTTAGTCCTCAAAAATCTCTTTTTTAATTAAAGTCAAACTTAAATGTAATTCGCCCTACTTTGAAGCAAAAAACCGCAAAGCGACACATCTCAATTTCGTACAAACTGACAGAATCTTAGCATAGGGGCTATCAGTCATCAAAATGATATTATTTCTAAATGGAACAAGCCGCTAAAGAAACACTACCAATATCCCTAGAAGACGAAATGAGACGGTCCTATTTGGACTATGCGATGAGCGTCATTGTCGGCAGAGCCCTGCCAGACGTACGTGACGGACTCAAACCCGTCCATCGCCGAGTCTTATTTGCGATGTATGAATTAAACAACGATTGGAACCGAGCTTACAAAAAATCTGCCCGTATAGTTGGCGATGTGATTGGTAAATACCATCCGCATGGTGATTCTGCGGTGTATGACACGATTGTTCGGATGGCCCAAGACTTCTCACTTCGCTACATGTTGATCGATGGACAGGGCAACTTTGGCTCTGTTGATGGCGATAATGCTGCTGCGATGCGATATACCGAGATCCGCCTGCGCAAGATTGCCCACGAACTTTTGGCTGATTTAGACAAGGAAACTGTTGATTTCGGGCCAAACTATGACGGTAGTGAGCAAGAGCCCCTAATTCTTCCTGCAAAAGTGCCTAATTTGCTAATTAATGGCAGTTCAGGCATTGCCGTGGGTATGGCTACCAACATTCCTCCCCATAACTTGGATGAAGTGATTGCGGCCTGTTTGCACGTGCTGCACAACCCAGACTGCACGATCGATGAGCTTATTGAGATCGTTCCAGCGCCTGACTTCCCTACGGCCGGCATCATTTATGGCGTCCAAGGCGTGCGTGAAGGTTATCGCACTGGGCGCGGTCGAGTCGTGATGCGTGCCAAAACCCATTTCGAGGATCTTGACAAGGGTTCGCGTCAATCGATCATCGTCGATGAGTTGCCGTACCAAGTTAATAAAAAGAACTTGCTAGAGCGCATTGCTGAGCTGGTTAATGAGAAAAAAGTAGAAGGCATTTCTGATTTACGTGATGAGTCCGACAAGTCGGGTATGCGCGTGGTAATTGAGCTCAAGCGCGGTGAGGTGCCAGAGGTTGTTTTAAATAATTTGTACAAGAGCACTCAGCTACAAGATAACTTTGGTATGAATATGGTGGCCTTGGTGGATAACCAGCCACGACTTTTGAATTTGAAGCAAATGCTTGAGTATTTCTTGCAGCATCGCCGTGAAGTTGTTACACGCCGTACGATTTTTGAATTGCGCAAAGCGCGCGAGCGCGGTCATGTATTAGAGGGATTAGCTGTTGCCTTAGCAAATATTGACGAGTTTATTGCGACCATTAAAGCCGCAGCCAATCCAGTGATTGCTAAGCAAGAATTAATGGGCAAGGCATGGGATTCTTCTATGGTTCGTGAAATGTTGGCGCGTGCTGAGACTGATACTCCAGGCGGTCGCAATGCATATCGTCCCGAGGGTTTATTGCCTGAGTATGGGATGCAAACCACTGGCCTATATCGACTGTCCGATAGTCAGGCTCAAGAGATTTTGCAAATGCGTTTGCAGCGCTTGACTGGTCTTGAGCAGGATAAAATTGTGAGCGAGTACAAGGTGGTGATGTCAGAGATTTCTGATTTACTCGACCTGCTCTCAAAACCAGAGCGTGTAACACAAGTGATTGAAAGCGAGCTTAAAGAAGTTCAAGCTGAGTTTGGTATTGCTGGTGGTGATAGCGGTCGTCGTTCATTCATTGAAATGAATGCGACAGAGTTATTTACTGAAGATTTAATTACTCCGCAAGATATGGTTGTCACGCTATCCAATACTGGCTATATGAAGAGCCAGCCGTTGAGTGAATACCGTGCCCAAAAACGTGGTGGTCGTGGTAAACAAGCTGCCGCAACTAAGAATGAAGATTGGATCGAAACTTTATTCGTTGCCAATACGCATGACATTATTCTTTGCTTCTCCGATCGTGGTCGCATGTATTGGCTCAAAGTATGGGAAGTGCCACAAGGTAGCCGCAATGCACGTGGCAAACCGATTGTGAATATGTTTCCATTGATTGAGGGCGAAAAGATTACGGTGATTCTCCCTATTAAAGGGTACCAAGACGATCACTTCGTCTTCATGGCAACGAGCCTGGGTACAGTGAAGAAAACCCGTTTATCGGATTTCTCTAACCCACGTAAGGCTGGAATTATTGCGGTCGATTTGAACGAGAATGATTTCTTAGTGGGCGCGGCGATTACCGACGGCAAGCATGACGTAATGTTGTTTTCCGATGCTGGTAAAGCAGTGCGCTTTGACGAAAATGATGTTCGTCCAATGGGGCGAACCGCACGTGGTGTGCGTGGTATGAACTTGGGCGAAGGACACCAAGTAATCGCAATGTTAGTTGCTGTCGCTGAGATTGAAGGATCTGAGGCTATCACCGTTGATGCCGAAGGCGCCACTATTCCGAGTAGCGTGCTTACTGCAACTGAAAATGGTTTTGGCAAGCGAACCCCCATCACTGAATACACTCGTCATGGTCGTGGCACTAAAGGGATGATTGCTATCCAGACTTCAGAGCGGAACGGTAAAGTTGTCGCGGCAGCTTTAGTCTCGCCAGAAGATCAAATCATGTTGATCACTACAGGCGGCATCTTGGTGCGTACACGTGTTTCTGAAATTCGGGAAATGGGTCGCGCAACTCAAGGCGTCACTTTGATCAACGTAGATGAGGGCACGCGCTTGTCTGGTTTACAGCGGATTGCTGAAAGTGACACTGATGATGACAATGATCTTGAGGATGGAGAAGAGGTTGATGTTGCTGCTAACCCAGTTGCTGACTCCAATACTGATGAAGCTGGTGATGCCTAAGTTGGCATCTGCTCAAGGTTAATTGATTCATCATGACGTTTGACCGCCGCATTTTTAATTTCGCTGCGGGGCCTGCTACCGTACCTGAAGAGGTATTAAAGCAGGCCGCCGACGAACTGCTTAATTGGCAAGGACTTGGCGCTAGCGTGATGGAAGTCAGTCATCGAGGTAAAGAGTTCATGGCTCTTTATGAGGAAGTCTTGCAAGATTTGCGTACCTTAATGCATATTCCAGATTCCTATGCGATCTTATTGCTACAAGGTGGTGGGCTTGGACAAAATGCAGCTATTCCAATGAATCTAATGTCCTTAGGAAAGAATGGACCTAAGGCAGACTTTTTAGTGACTGGCATTTGGTCGGAAAAATCCTTTAAAGAGGCAGAAAAATATGGAGTAGCCCATTTGGTTGCCTCATCTGCCGAAGAAAAATTTAATACCATTCCACCTCGCTCAACCTGGCAACTCTCTGATGATGCTGCTTATGTGCATTACTGTGCGAATGAAACTATTGGGGGTGTAGAGTTTCCAAATGTGCCCAATGTGGGTTCAGTACCGTTGGTGGCAGATATTTCCAGCAATATTCTTTCAAGGGAAATAGATGTCACAAAATGTGGTGTTTGGTATGGTGGCGCGCAAAAAAATATTGGGCCTTCTGGTGTAACGATTGTGATTGTGCGCAAAGATTTATTGGGTTACAGCATGAAGATTACCCCATCGATATGGGATTGGGAAAAGCAATCGACTAACCAATCGATGTTAAATACCCCGCCAACCTTTGCTATCTATATGGCTGGCTTAGGATTTAAGTGGTTGATTAAACAAGGCGGAGTGAAGGTGATTGAAAAGCGTAACCAAGAAAAAGCCGACTTACTCTACCAATTTTTAGACCAAAGTAGCCTGTATGAGAATCGCGTCACAAAAGCATACCGTTCAAGGATGAATGTGACCTTCTTTTTAAAAGATGAGAGCCTCAATGCGGGATTTCTTGCACAGTCAAATGCGGCTGGTTTGGTAGCTTTACGCGGCCATAAGGCTGCGGGTGGTATGCGCGCAAGTATCTATAACGCTATGCCCTTGGAGGGCGTTCGGGCCTTAATTGAATTCATGCGTGATTTTGAAAGGCGGGCTTAATGAGTACCGAAGAACAGCGCCTGGCGCCCATACGCGACAAGATTGATGCATTAGATGCGCAGATATTGGACTTGCTTACAGCGCGTGCACAAGCAGCTCAGGAGGTGGGTCATATCAAGGGTGGCTTTTCTTCGCCAGTGTTTAGGCCTGAACGTGAGCGGCAAGTGGTTGAGCGGCTTCAGAAAATAAATAAGGGGCCTTTATTGCCTGATGGTATTGTAGCTATTTGGCGTGAAGTGATGTCTGCTTGCAGAGCGCTTGAGGCACGTCAAACGATTGCATACCTTGGGCCTGTCGGTACATTTTCTGAGCAGGCGGCGCAAACTTATTTTGGGCATTCCATCGCCGGTTTGTCCTGCAATAGTATTGATGAGGTATTTAAAGCGGTAGAAAAAGGCGCTGCTCAATATGGCGTTGTGCCCGTCGAAAACTCGAGTGAAGGCGCTATTTCTCGTACATTAGATTTACTGTTAGATTCACCGCTACACATTAGCGGTGAAGTGGTACTTCCCATCCGCCATCATTTGCTGACGAAGAATGGGAGTCTGGATGGGGTCACTACAGTTTGCGCTCATGCACAAGCCTTAGCCCAATGCCAGCAGTGGTTAAGTGAGCATGCTCCTCAGCTAAAGCGCCAGGCAGTTAGCAGTAATGCTGAAGCCGCACGTATGGCTGCAAGCGATTCTAGCCTTGCAGCAATTGCGGGTGATCCTGCTCAGGTGGCTTATGGTTTGCAGGCTGCTGCTTCGCAAATTCAAGATGATCCTCATAATCGGACTCGCTTTGTTGTGATTGGAAGTTACCAATGCCAGGCGACTGGGCATGATCAAACCTCTTTAGTGCTGTCAGTAGACAATCAACCAGGGGCAGTGCATCGTCTATTAGAACCCTTGGCTAAGCACGGCGTTTCAATGAATCGTTTTGAATCACGTCCTGCTCGTAAAGGCACTTGGGAGTACCACTTTTATATTGATGTTGCCGGACATGCTGAAGATGCAAAAGTTGCAAAAGCTTTAGAGGAATTAAAAACAGCAGCCGCTTTTTATAAAAACTTGGGCTCTTACCCACACTCAGCTATTTAATCGACAAGTACATTCTCATGACTTCTAAGTTGGGTTTAAAACATGTTCAGGCAATCGCACCATATGTAGGTGGACGACCCATTAGTGATGTGGCTCGTGAGTATGGTCTAGATGAAAGTAAGATTGTCAAACTAGCTTCCAATGAAAATCCATTAGGCATGCCTAAGTCGGCTCAAGAAGCAATGCTTAAGGCATCAAGCGATCTTGGGCGCTACCCAGACTCCAACGGGTTTGAGTTAAAGAAAGTCTTATCTGAGCGTTTAGGTGTGCCGACCGATTGGATTACTTTAGGTAACGGCAGTAACGATATTCTGGAGTTATCAGCACGTGCTGTGGCTCAGCTTGGTGACGATATTATTTTCTCGCGCCATGCCTTTGCTGTTTATCCCCTAGCCTCCCAAGCTGTTGGAGCAAGAGCTGTCGAGGTTGCGCCTACCGATATTTATGGCCACGATTTATCCGCGATGCTTGATGCAATAGTTGCCTCGGGGGATAAAGCAAAGCTGGTCTTTGTTGCCAATCCAAATAATCCAACCGGTAGCTATTTAACTGCTAAAGAAATTGAAGATTTCTTAGTCGCAGTACCGCCCCATGTGGTGGTGGTACTTGATGAAGCGTATAACGAATATCTAACCCCAGAGCAGCGCTATGATGCGATCGCATGGGTTAAGCGTTTTCCCAATGTCATTTTGTCACGGAGTTTTTCTAAAGCATATGGTTTAGCTGGTTTACGAATTGGCTACGGCGTAGCTCAACCGGCCTTAACGGATTTACTTAATCGGATACGCCAGCCATTTAATGTCAATAGTCTTGCACAAGCAGCCGCAATTGCTGCCTTTCAGGATTTTGAATTTTTACAGCAAGGCTATGAACTCAATCGTGCTGGTTTCGCGCAGCTTACGCAGGCATTTGATGAGCTTGGACTTACTTATTTATCCTCAGCTGGTAACTTTGTATTGGTTAAGGTGGGTGATGATGATGATGCAGGCGCGCAAATGAACTTGTCTTTGCTTAAGCGAGGCATCATCGTTCGCCCCGTCGGAAACTATGGCTTGCCACAGTGGTTACGAATTTCGATTGGCTTGCCTGAAGAGAATGCGATTTTCATTAATGCTTTACGTGAAATTTTGTCAGCTGCAAAATGACCATTATTAATCCAGTAAGTAATTACGGTACCGTCACCATTGTTGGTGTTGGTTTGATTGGCGCATCCTTAGGTTTAGCCCTTAAGCAAGCAGGTGTGGTGAATAAAGTATGGGGAGTAGGTCGTAGCAAAGAGAATCTAAATCATGCAATCCAGATAGGTGCGATTGATGAGGTAGTTGACTTAACTGAGGCCGCTAAGCAATCGGATGTGATTGTGCTGTGCGTACCAGTTGCGCAGATGCGATCCGCTTTTGAAATAATGGAGCCATATCTCCAATCTAAAACAATGCTGACGGATGCTGGTAGCACCAAGGGCGATGTAATTCTTGCCGCCAAGGAAGTATTAGGTAAAAAAGCGTGTCAGTTTGTTCCAGCACATCCAATCGCTGGTGGTGCGCAACATGGTGCTAGCGCTGCTAAGGCTGATTTATTTCAGGGGAAGCAAACAATTCTTTGTCCATTACAAGAAAATTCTCCGCAAGACACCGATTTAATTGAAGGCTTTTGGCAATCTGTTGGTGCAGTTGTAAAAAAATTATCTTGTGTTCAGCATGATGCAATTTATGCAGCCGTATCCCATTTGCCCCATATTCTCTCCTATGCATTAATGGTGAGCGTCATTAATTCTGAAGATGCTGACCAGAAGTTAGATCACGCTGGTATTGGCTTTAAAGATTTCACACGCATTGCGGCATCCAGTCCAGAGATGTGGCGCGATATTTGCCTTGGTAATCGAAGTTCTATTTTGAAAGAACTAGACCAGTACCTTGCAATTACTCAGCATATGCGTAATTTAATTGCAGAAAATAATGGTGCAGGTCTTGAAAAATTATTTAAAAAGGCTAGTCAAGCTCGTCAAGATATGGATGTGATTTGATGGTTGATTTGGCTAGCATCGAGATTGGTCCATTGACTCGAGCTCAAGGCTCAATTGTTTTACCTGGATCTAAAAGTATCTCTAATCGAGCCTTGTTGCTCGCTGGACTTTCTTCGGGGCAAACTACGCTCGTCAATTTACTGGATGCCGATGACACTCAAGTCATGCGAAATGCTTTGCGTACATTGGGGCTATCGGTTGTTGATCAGGCGAATAAGGTTTGTGTTGTGAATGGTTGTGGCGGGGAATTCCCGGTACGCGACGCTGATCTTTTTATGGGGAATGCAGGTACCGCTATTCGCCCTTTGACTGCTGCATTAGCAATGCAGGGTGGCAGCTACCGTTTATCTGGTGTGACTCGTATGCATGAGCGTCCCATTCGCGATCTAGTGGACGGGCTACGTCAAGTTGGCGCTGATATTACTTATGAACTACAAGAGGGTTATCCACCAATCAAGATTTCTGTTGCGGATATTCAAATTAAAGATGTAGTGAAGGTCCGTGGCGATGTTTCAAGTCAGTTTCTGACTGCTCTTTTGATGGCGCTGCCTTTGGTAGCTAAGGAGCCAGTGCGTATCGAAGTGCTTGGTGAATTAATATCTCGTCCTTATATTGAAATTACGCTTAAGCTGATGGCGCGTTTTGGCATCCATGTGACCCATCCTGATGCGCAGTCTTTTATTATTCCAGCAAAGACTACAGGGGCGGCCTATCAAAGCCCTGGCAAGCTATTCGTGGAGGGTGACGCATCCTCGGCTTCTTATTTTTTAGCTTTAGGTGCCATCGGCAAAGGTCCAGTTCGTGTCTTGGGTGTTGGTGGCGAAAGTATCCAAGGCGATGTTGCCTTTGCTGATGCCCTTGCCTTGATGGGGGCAAATATTTCATCGGGTGACGATTGGATTGAGGTCGCAGGCATTAAAAATGCGGGTGGCAAACTCCAGGGCATCACAATTGATTGCACTGAGATTCCAGACGCCGCAATGACCTTGGCTGTAGTGGCTTTATTTGCAGAGGGAAAAACCCGTTTGAATAATATTGCTAGCTGGCGAGTCAAGGAGACGGATCGCATTTCAGCAATGACCAAAGAGTTAAGAAAAGTAGGGGCGATCGTTGAAGAGGGTGCCGACTATATCGTGGTTCAAGCCCCAGCGACCTTGGCCGATTGGCGCTCACCTTCCGAGGGAATTGGTACTTATGATGATCATCGGATGGCAATGTGCTTCTCCCTTGCTGCTTTCGGGCCAAACCGACTAAAGATCAATGATCCCGATTGCGTTGCTAAGACCTTCCCAACATATTTCTCAGAATTTGCAACGGTTGTCTCTTAAATTCAAAATTGGATGAATTTACCTCCTGTTATCGCGATTGATGGGCCAACTGCCTCTGGTAAGGGGACGGTTGCCTCATTGGTGGCTGAAAAGTTAGGGTTTCATTACTTAGATAGTGGAGCGCTTTATCGTTTAGTAGCTTTAGCGAGTCAAAAACAAGTCGTTGACGTGAACAATGGATCAGAATTGGGTGTTTTAGCTCAAAAACTACAGATTTCCTTTAAAAACGGTGTTATTTTGCTCAATTCGGAAGATGTCACCGAGGCTATTCGTACTGAAGCAATTGGTCTACGGGCATCTGCAATTGCGGTTCATCCAGAGGTTCGTCGCGCCTTAGTAAGTGTGCAGCATGGTTTTCGCAGGCCTCCTGGATTAGTGGCTGATGGCCGAGATATGGCTAGCGTGATATTTCCTGATGCTGTACTGAAGGTTTTCTTAACTGCAACTGCGGTTGCTAGGGCGGAGCGTCGGTATAAGCAGTTGATCGCTAAGGGAATTTCTGCTAAACTAGCCGACTTGTTGCAAGATTTGCAAGAGCGCGATGCCAGAGATAGTAGTCGAGGTGCCGCACCTTTGTTAGTTGCAGAAGGAGCGCAAGTGCTAGAAACATCGGAATTATCGATAGATCAAGTGGTTGAGACGGTCATAGATTGGTATCAGTCTAAGATTTCTTAAAATTGCGTAAGTTGTTGAAGTAAGCAGTAGCAATACTGTGGCAGTTGTTTTGGTGTCTTAAGAAGCTCTACAACGCGATGATCAAATTTAGCGTGTTTCTTAAGGCTTTTATAACCTAACCCGTCGGGCCTTCTGGCGGCACAAAGTGAATATACATGTCTGAATCATTTGCAGAATTATTTGAAGAATCATTAACCCGATCGAATATGAAGACCGGCCAAGTTATTTCGGCTGAAGTCCTTCGCATCGACCATAATTTCGTCGTTGTTAACGCTGGCTTAAAGTCTGAAGCGTTTATTCCTGTGGAAGAATTTCATAACGACGCTGGCGAGATAGAAGTTGCTCCTGGTGATTTCGTATCCGTTGCTATTGACGCCCTTGAAAACGGCTATGGCGATACTATTCTCTCCCGTGACAAAGCAAAACGCTTGGCATCATGGATGAATTTGGAAAAAGCGCTTGAGCAAGCTGAGATCGTTACTGGTACTGTTACCGGTAAGGTTAAAGGTGGCTTGACAGTGATGGTTAACGGTATTCGCGCATTCTTGCCTGGATCACTTGTTGATACACGTCCAATTAAAGACACTAGCCCTTACGAGGGTAAGACCATGGAATTCAAGGTCATCAAACTGGATCGTAAGCGCAATAACGTAGTGTTGTCACGTCGTGCAGTGGTTGAAGCTAGCCAAGGTGAAGAGCGCGCTAAGCTGATGTCTAACCTCAAAGAGGGTAGCGTTGTTCAAGGTATCGTGAAGAACATTACTGATTACGGCGCATTTGTGGACCTAGGTGGTATCGACGGTCTCTTGCACATTACTGATTTGGCTTGGCGTCGCGTGCGTCACCCAAGCGAGATGTTGACTGTTGGTCAAGAAGTGACTGCGAAGATTTTGAAGTTTGATCAAGAGAAGAACCGTGTTTCACTCGGCGTGAAACAACTTGGTGATGACCCATGGGTTGGTATCGCTCGTCGTTACCCACCAAACACCCGTTTATTCGGCAAAGTAACTAACCTGACTGACTACGGCGCGTTCGTTGAAATCGAGAGCGGTATCGAAGGCTTGGTACACGTTTCTGAAATGGACTGGACTAACAAAAACGTTGCTCCAAGCAAGGCTACTGCATTGGGAACTGAAGTTGAAGTTATGGTTCTCGATATTGATGAAGACAAGCGTCGCATTAGCTTGGGCATCAAACAGTGCAAAGCAAATCCATGGGAAGAGTTCTCACGTGCCCAGCAAAAAGGCGATAAGCTTACTGGCGCAATCAAGTCGATTACTGACTTTGGCGTATTTATTGGCCTACCTGGCGGTATCGACGGCTTAGTTCATCTTTCTGATATCTCATGGAATGAACCCGGCGAAGAGGCTGTTAAGAGATACAAAAAAGGTGATGAAGTTGAAGCTACTGTATTGGCAATTGATGTTGAGAAAGAGCGTATCTCTCTTGGCATTAAGCAATTGTCTGGCGACCCATTCAACAACTACACATCAGTAAGCGATAAGGGTAGCCTTGTAACTGGTACCGTGAAAGCAGTTGATGCTAAGGGTGCAACGATTCACTTGGCTGATGAAGTTGAAGCTTACTTGCGCGCTTCTGAGATCTCAACCGATCGCGTTGAAGATGCACGCAATGTATTGAAAGAAGGCGACAGCGTTACTGCCATGATCATTAATATTGATCGTAAGTCACGCGTAATCAATCTTTCAATCAAAGCTAAAGACAGCTCTGACCAACAAGACGCTATGAGCAAGCTCCAAGGTGATGCGCAGTCTGGCACAACCAACTTGGGTGCTTTGTTAAAAGCTAAGATGGACAATCAAGGCTAAATCAATATCGCCGCTTTCCATGTGGAGAGCGGCGGTTTTTATTAATAGATCATGTCAGATCAAGAGCTCCAAGCGATCACTCGCTCCGAACTAGTCGAGAGTTTAGCGGAACAATTTCCGCAGCTATTGCCTAGGGACGTGGAGTTGGCCGTGAAGACCCTGCTAGACACTATGACTCATGCTTTGGCTCAAGGTAAGCGTATTGAGTTGCGCGGTGTTGGTAGTTTTGTATTGCACCATCGCCCTGCGCGTACTGGTCGTAACCCTAAGTCTGGTGACAAGGTATTAATCCCCGAAAAACGGGTGCCACACTTTAAGCCTGGAAAAGAATTACGTGAGCGTGTTGATTACAAACCGCTAAAGCAAGCGGGCCCTAAAGAGGGTTCTGGTGCCTAGTCATATAGCGCATAAGCAGTGGTCCATTCGGGCCATTTTTTTATTTAAGTTCTGCACGCCATGATCCAGATTGAAACTTCCTGGCTCTTGTTATTGCCTGCCATGTTTGGCATTGGTTGGTTGGCATCGCGTTGGGATCTGCGTTTAGAAAATCGCATGGATGAACGTGAGCGCATGCGTCAACAGCGTTCTACATTCAAAGGTTTGAGTCTTTTGTTGAATGAACAGCCGGATCAGGCGATTGAAGCCCTAGTGAAGATTGCACAGTTAGACCCAGAAACAATTGAACTGCATTTTGCTTTAGGAAATTTGTTCCGTCGTCGTGGTGAAACTGAGCGGGCTATCCGTGTACATCAGCATTTAGCGAATCGGGATGATTTAAAGCCGCGCGATCGTGATCATGCTGCATACGAATTAGGGCGTGACTTTTTGCGGGCAGGGCTGTTGGACCGCGCTGAAGCATCATTAAATCGCGTGGGTAATGGAAAATTTGCAGCCCCTGCCAAAGAAAGTCTCTTAGAGATGTACCAGGTTGAGCGCGATTGGAAAAAGGCCATTATTGCTGCGACTGAGCTTGAAGGTTTGCAAGGTAAATCCCATCACACTGAGATCGCTCAGTTTCATTGTGAGTTGGGGCAAGAGGCTTTACAGCGTAAAGACTTAGCTCAGGTTGAATCTTCAATACAGCAAGCCTTGCTAGCTATTCCAAACCATGCCCGTGCTCTGATTTTGCAAGGCGACTACCTATTGGCTCTGGATCGCCCTGCGCAGGCAATAGAGGCCTGGGACATTATTGCGCAAGCGCATCCTGCCTATATGCATTTACTAGCGGATCGCTGGATGGCCGCACATACAACTTTAGATAAGGCAGACGCTGGTTTATCTCGATTATGTCAATTATTAGAAACTCAAGCTTCAGGTGAATTGCTCGATATTGTTCAAAAGCATATGACCAAGATCCGTGGCTCCGAGGCAACTGAAGCCATGCTGGTAGAAGTAATGCAACATTCACCCAGCCTAAGTGCTTTATCTAAATTGGCTGAGACGCGTCTGGCTCTTGCCCAAAGTAATGGTTCGGCAGAGAGAATTTCGGACTTACAGGCAACCTTAAATTTATTAAAGCAACGTGCTACTAGTTTGGCGCGCTATACCTGTGGGAACTGTGGTTTCCGCGCGAGACGCTTTTATTGGCAGTGCCCTGGTTGTAATCACTGGGAGGCGTACTCACCAAGACGAAGTGAAGGCGCCGTTCCTAGCGGTCCATCGATGTAATTCAATTAATGAAATCGTCATTAAGCACGTGTGTAATGATGGTCTTGTAATAAATATAAATTTGGAGTCATTTTGAAAGTCACCATTATCGGCAGCGGTTATGTAGGTTTGGTTACCGGCGCTTGCCTTGCGGAGCAGGGCAATCAAGTTTTTTGTGTCGACGTAGATCCGAAAAAGATTGAGATTCTCAATTCTGGTGGAGTACCCATTTACGAGCCAGGCCTGAAAGAAATGATTGAGCGCAATCGTGCCGCTGGTCGCTTGGAGTTCTCCACTGATATAGCCGCCTCAGTTGCTCATGGCGAAATTCAATTTATTGCTGTTGGCACACCACCCGATGAGGATGGTTCTGCTGACCTTCAGTATGTTGTTGCTGCTGCGCGCAATATTGGTCGGTATATGACTACCGCTAAAGTTATCGTTGACAAATCTACAGTACCCGTAGGTACTGCTGATAAGGTATCTGCAGCCATTGCAGAAGAGCTCACTAAGCGTAGCCTTTCCCCTGAGCTCTGTTCTGTAGTCTCAAATCCAGAGTTCCTTAAAGAGGGCGCAGCAGTAGAAGATTTTATGCGTCCAGACAGAATTGTGATTGGTACTGAAAGCACGCCCTCTGGCTTGCATGCTAAAGAGCAAATGCGCCGACTTTATGCGCCTTTTAATCGCCACCATGAGCGCACCTATTACATGGATGTTAAAAGTGCCGAGTTAACCAAGTACGCTGCCAATGCAATGTTGGCCACTCGTATCTCCTTTATGAATGAGCTCGCAAACTTGGCTGATTTAGTTGGCGCAGATATTGAATCAGTGCGTCAAGGAATTGGTTCAGATTCTCGAATTGGTTATGGCTTTTTGTACTCCGGCACTGGATATGGCGGTTCATGCTTTCCAAAAGATGTTTCAGCGCTATCAAAAACAGCAATCGAGCACGGTAGGGATTTAAAGATCCTAGATGCAGTAGAGGCCGTCAATGAAGCGCAAAAATATATCCTCGTTGAGAAGATTGAAAAACGCTTTGGTAAGGATTTATCTGGAATGAAGTTTGCCCTTTGGGGATTAGCCTTTAAACCCAACACGGACGATATGCGTGAAGCGCCTAGTAGAGTCATCATTCAAGAGCTAGTTAAGCGAGGCGCCGACATCGTGGCATATGATCCTGTTGCCATGCCAGAAGCTAAGCATTGTTTAGATGCGGATTTCAAGGGCAACCCTGAAGGGTTAAAAAAAGTAGCTATGGTCGCTAATCCCATGGAGGCTTTAGATGCCTGCGACGCCCTAGTAATCGTAACTGAGTGGAAAGCCTTCCGTAGCCCTGATTTCGAGCTCTTCCTGCAAAAAATGAAGCGCCCCGTCATTTTCGATGGTCGCAATTTGTATGAACCACAGGCGATGCAGGAAATGGGCATTGAGTACCAAGGCATTGGTCGGCATAATTAACGCTAGAACGTCAATAAAAAATACCCATTAATTAGAGAAACCAGCCTTCCCGTGGAAAAAGCAAATCGAGAACAATTTTCTAAAGCCCGCTTATTGGTGGTCGGCGATGTCATGCTTGATCGCTATTGGTTTGGTGATACCAATCGGATCTCTCCTGAGGCACCCGTACCTATTGTGCAAGTCGGTAAAATTGATGAGCGTTTAGGCGGTGCCGCAAACGTGGCTCGTAACGTGGCGGCTCTCGGTGCAAAAACAACCATTTTGGGCGTAGTAGGTAACGATGAGTCCGGTAAACGCGTTGCAGAATTACTTAAATCTAGTGGAGTTGATAGCCAATTAGAAGTTGATTCTAAGGTCCCCACGATAGTGAAGCTACGTGTGATTGCACGTCAACAGCAGTTAATTCGTTTGGATTTTGAAGAGGCACCCAGTCAGGATGCCTTGGCTCATAAATTAGAGCGTTACGAAAAGTTGGTGGGTGATGCTGATGTGATCATTTTGTCTGATTATGGCAAAGGTGCATTAGGTCAGGTAGCTTTGATGATCGAACAAGCTCGTAACCAGAAGAAAGTAATTTTGGTTGATCCTAAAGGCGATGATTATGCAAAATATCATGGCGCTACTGTTTTGACGCCTAATCGAAGTGAGCTACGCCAAGTAGTTGGGCAGTGGACAAGCGAAGACGATCTCACTCGTCGGGCGCAAGAATTACGGCGCTCGTTAGATCTTAAGGCTTTGCTTCTGACGCGCTCAGAAGAAGGAATGAGTCTATATACAGAGGCGGGCGTTAGCCATGTGAAAGCACAGGCGCGTGAAGTATTTGATGTATCCGGTGCTGGCGATACTGTAATTGCAACTTTAGCAGTAGCTCTAGCTGCTCAGTGGCCATTAGAGAAAGCAATGGCTTTGGCTAATCGTGCCGGCAGTATTGTTGTAGGTAAGCTGGGAACCGCAACCGTGACTTCAGAGGAATTGCAATGACTATTATCGTAACTGGTGCGGCTGGCTTTATTGGCGCCAATATTGTTGAGGCTTTAAATGCCCGCGGCGAAAAAAATATTATCGCAGTTGATGATCTTCGTCCTGCGGATAAGTACCGCAACTTAGCTGATCTAGATATCATTGATTATTTAGATAAAGGCGAGTTTTTGGAGGCCTTTAGAAGCGGTCGTTTTGGCAAGGTTAATGCCGTTTTTCATGAGGGCGCATGTTCTGACACCATGGAAACTGATGGCATTTTTATGATGGCGAATAACTATCGCTACACCATGGATTTGCTTGATATTTGTACAGAGCAAAAAGTGCAACTTCTGTATGCATCGTCGGCCGCAACCTATGGGGGCTCTGATGTTTTTATCGAAAGCCGGGAGCATGAGAAGCCGCTTAATATTTACGGCTACTCCAAGTTTTTATTTGACCAAGTCATGCGCAAGCGGTTTTCTGAAAACTCCAATGCAGCCCAAGTAGTTGGCTTTCGCTACTTCAATGTGTACGGCCCGCGTGAATCCCATAAAGGGCGTATGGCTTCAGTAGCTTTTCATCAATACCACCAGTATAAAAATGATGGTCACGTCAAATTATTTGGTGATTACGGTGGCTATAGCGCTGGCGAACAAAGTCGTGACTTTGTCTCCGTGGAAGATGTAGTAAAGGTGAACCTGTTTTTCTTAGATCACCCAGAACTCAGCGGCATCTTTAATCTCGGTAGCGGTCGCGCCCAACCATTTAACGATGTGGCTCACGCCGTTGCCAATGCTATGCGGAAGCTCGATAAGACTGAGTCTGCAAGCTTGGAGGAGTTGGTAAAAGAAGGTGCAATTAAATACGTTTCGTTTCCAGATGCGCTAAAAGGTAAGTATCAGTGCTTTACACAGGCTGATTTAACCAAGCTACGTGATGCTGGTTACACCGCACCCTTCCTTAATGTGGAAGAGGGCGTTGCGCGCTATATTAACTGGTTATCAGCTAATGCAGATTTTTTGGCCTCACCCTTATAAACAAGATCTTATCGTCCAGTGAGGGATGTCGCAATGGATCGCTTAAATGGTGTAATCCTCTCGCTAATATGTAGAAGAGCTTTTCTCAGCAACCTTGCTGGTGGCGATTCTTTTGTATAAAGCTCTGTTATGAGTCTCGTCATTAAATAAAGTGGTCTAGTTTTAAGTCTGTGCGCTCTTTCGTATCGAAGTAATAGGGATTGCTCGCCAATGTCTTTACCAGTTTGATGGGCGCTTAGAATCTCTCTCGACAATTTTTGTACTCCGAGTAAACCAAAGTTAAATCCATGTGCGGTTACTGGATGCATGCCAATCGCAGCATCACCTACTGTTGCAAATCTAGTGGCAATCAATCGTTTAGGATAGACGGATACCAGCGGGTAGGAATGGATAGTGCTGATCAGATTCATTTCCCCTAGCCGACTCCCAAAACGCATTTTCGCATTTCTAGAAAACTCTTCGGGACTAAGCTTCATCAGATCTTCAGCTTCATCACTAGGAATAGTAATTACCACCGAGCTACGATAGCGATTGTTGATAGGGTCTGGATTCATAGGGAGTAAGGCGAGTGTTTGTCCATAGTCAAACCACTCCCATGCGGTATGTTCGTGAGGTGCATCATGAGTCATACAGCAGACCAACATATTGCGCCCAAAGTCATGCATATCAGCTGCGATACCCATCATACGGCGAGTGGTGGAAAAGCGATTATCAGCCGCCACAACAAGCTTTGAATTAATCTCAACTCCATCATCAAGGGTAACCTTCGCAGTGGATTCGCAAGCTTTTACTTTGACTACTTTATGGCCGGCAATAAGAGTGATGTCACTATTGAGCTCAGTTGCTATTTGCATTGCATCATATGCCGCTTGCCTAATAAGGTGGTTTGAAATTAACCATCCCAATTCTGAATAGTGACTCAGTTGATGAGGTATAAGCATTTCAAATTGCGATCGTCCATCTAGTATCTTGGCATCACGCAATGGCGAGATTGAATGGGGCTCTATTAAATCCCATAAACCGAGCATCTTCATTGTTTTCGCCGATTCTTGAGTAAGGGCAATTTCTCTGCCATCAAACATAGGTTTTGAAATAGCACTTAAATCTTGCTGCTCAACAATAACGATCTTTAGGCCTTGGCCACTTAAAGACTTGGCAAGACAGAGCCCCGATGGACCTGCTCCCACAACTACAATATCAACATTCATGCGTTATCCAAATCCAAAGAAATGAGTCTGGATTGAGTATAAGTATTCAAATCGGTCTAATCGGATATGAAAATAATTCTTTGCTACAGCTTTTGACTTGGATCAAAAATTGCATGAGATGTGGAACTGGGTTTCTCAATTGAAAAGCATTTTTCTATTTTTTTATAGGCCACACTTTTTAGTTAAAAAAATCAAGCCAAGTCTTTCGACTTTGTAGTTTCCACTAAATTAGGCTTTCATTTAACGATTTACTTAGTAATTAATACTTCTACAAATGTGCATCATTGGCATGGAATTAGTCAGAAAAGGTAAATATCGGTTTAGTAATTGAAGTGCCAGTTTTTTGCGAGCTCAATAGGCGCGTTCACAAGTGGATCTCTAGCGTTAGGGGGGGGTATGTGTAGCTAAGTCAGACATCACCATAATGCGGATCATGCGGGGTTAAACGGTCGAAAGTAAGTCCTTTCGTATATAGATTTGCTTATGGCTAAAATGGCGTATGAGCACACCTTCTTATTTGACGATTTCACAAACTGTGGGCAACACGCCTTTGGTTCGTTTGCAACGAATCCCCGGCCTTGAAAATAGCAGTAAAAATAATTTGATCCTGGGTAAGTTGGAGGGTAACAACCCAGCTGGGTCAGTGAAGGATCGGCCCGCGTTATCAATGGTTACTCGTGCACAAGAGCGTGGTGAAATTAAGCCTGGCGATACTCTGATTGAAGCCACTAGCGGTAACACTGGCATTGCATTGGCAATGACTGCAGCTATGCTTGGTTACAAAATGATCTTAGTCATGCCAGAGAACCAGAGTATTGAGCGCAGGCAAAGTATGGCTGCTTATGGAGCGGAACTCATCTTAACGGCAGCTTCTGGCGGTATGGAGTTTGCAAGAGACTATGCTTTGCAACTTCAAAAAGAAGGGCGCGGAAGGTTGCTCGATCAATTTGCAAATCTGGATAATCCACGTGCACACATGGAAACCACTGGGCCCGAGATTTGGCGTGATACCGATGGCCACGTTACCCATTTTATTTCCGCCATGGGCACTACAGGAACAATTACTGGGGTATCAACATACCTCAAGTCGATGAATCCAGAAGTTCAAATTATTGGAGCACAGCCTGAAAATGGTTCACAAATTCCAGGAATACGTAAATGGGCGCCTGAGTATTTACCCAAGATTTACCAAGGTGATAAGGTGGATCGCATTGAGTATGTTTCGCAGGCGGATGCTGAGGAAATGGCGCGTCGTTTGGCGGCTGAGGAAGGCATCTTCTGTGGCATCTCGGCTGGCGGCGCCCTTGTGGTTGCTTTACGCATTGCTCGCCAAGTGGAAAATGCAACGATTGTCTTTATTGTTTGTGATCGGGGAGATCGCTACCTGTCCACTGGAGTATTTCCAGCTTAAGTTGGTTTAGTTTTTTTACTCGAAGATTTTTTTTGTTTTAGTTGATTTTTCTCAATTGACTTTATTCCTTTAGCGCTCGATCTTGCTGCTGTAATGTTTTGGATAACACTTTGATTTTTGTAGCCGAGGGCTTCGGCAAATTCGGCAACACTTTGCGCATAAAAATAGCTACGGTTATAGTGCACGATCGTCATAAAATTATTTAAACCTACGACATATTGAGCTTGATCGTTCCCATCTTTATCGGGATATGGCAGATCCACAATAAATGCTTTACTTTGAGGGGCTACCCCACCGGCCTGAACATCTCCTTGCTCCGGCTTTAGTATTCCTTTGTCGATCAGTTCCTCAACCGTATATTTCAGCTGCGGATCTCCATCTGCAAGTGCTTTAGCGGTAGAAATTGCATCAGGCTGAATCGGAAGGTAGATTGGCATACCCGCTTGCCAGCCATGCTTTTTCATGAAGTTCGCAACGCTGGCGATAGCATCCTTTGGACTGCTTTTAAGATCAATTTTTCCGTCACCATCTCCATCAACTGCAAAACTGCGGATACTGCTAGGCATAAACTGAGGTAGACCTATAGCGCCTGCATAGGAGCTATTTTGGTTAAGGCAGGCATTAAGAAGGGGGGCATCGAGCCCTTGGATACTATTTTTTGCGGGAAGAGAGCCACCAGCCTCAGTCCAGCAAAGCAGTATTAATTCTTGGAGCTGATCTTTAAACAGGGTTTCTCGACTGTTCTTATTGGGGGTATCTGGGTAGCTAAAGGCTAAAGTAGAAAGTACGTCTTTCACCCTAAAGTTGCCTGTTTGGCGCCCATATATGGTTTCGATGCCGATAATAGCCACAATAATTTCTGCTGGCACGCCAGACTCTTGCTCAACTTGACTCAAATAGGCTCGATTTTCATCCCAAAAGGTCTTGCCCGCTTTGAGACGAATGGGCTCTATAAAGCGTTTTCGATAAACCAACCAATTCTTTTTAAAAGTTCCAGATGGGGGTAATACCAATTTTCGAATTGATGGAATAGTTTTAGCATCCAGAAAGCTTGCTTCTAGAACTGGCAGGGGAATTTCTTGGCCCTGGGCAACTTGATTTAGTAATTGTTGGAGATTTTGGCTAAAACGGGCCTCAGAAGAGGCATCCTCCAACTGGTTTACGATGGACTCTTTGATGGTACTTTGTTGCGTAGAGGGGCTTGCACAGGCACCCACGAGCAGAGTCAGGAGTAGTGTAGAGGTACGGCGGGAGACACGAAATTTCATAGGAAATGGAATGGGTGTTGGGCAGCAATTAAGTTTAATTAGATTATAAAAAATAATAGTTTTGCTAATAAGGATTTTTAGTCATGACCACAGGATACATAACTCATCCAGATTTTCTCAAGCATGAGATGGGTAGCCATCATCCAGAGTGTCCAGAGCGGATACAAGCAATTAATGATCAACTCATTAGAAGTGGTGTGGATCGTTTTTTGCATCACTTAGATGCCCCATTGGCAACCGAAGAGCAGCTTGAGTTGGTGCATACCCCAGACCATATTGCTTTTGTAAAAGAGCGGTCTCCAGCAAGTGGCTATTTTATGCTGGACGGTGACACGGTAATGAATCCATTTACATGGCAAGCATGCTTACGTGCGGCAGGCGCTGCGATAGCAGGCGTTGATGCCGTTATGAAGGGTGAGGTGGAAAATGTCTTTTGCGCTATCCGTCCGCCAGGGCACCATGCAGAGCCAAATCGCTCAATGGGGTTTTGTGTATTTGATAATGTGGCTGTGGCAGCGCGTTATGCCATGGAAAAGTATGGCATTGAACGGGTGGCGATTATTGACTTTGATGTACATCATGGCAATGGAACGGAAGCGGCCTTTTTTAATGACCCCAATGTATTAATGTGTAGCTTCTTCCAGCATCCCTTTTATCCGTATAGTGGATTGGATGGCGCTCAGAATATGGTGAACATCCCATTGCCAGCAGCAACACGCGGTGATGTTGTGCGCTCGATAGTGGAAGAGCAGTGGTTGCCACGATTGAGGGATTTTGAGCCAGAGCTCATCATTATTTCTGCAGGGTTTGATGCGCATCGCGAGGATGACTTAGGTCAAATGGGCTTAGTAGAGGATGACTATGCCTGGATCACCAATCGTTTAAAAGAAGTGGCCAATCAATATGCGCAAGGTCGCATTGTTAGTTGCTTGGAGGGTGGTTACAACCTTTCCGCTTTGGGACGTAGTGTCGTTGCCCATATTAAAGCGCTCGCAGATATTTAGGTTCGAAATCAGAGCAATAAACTAACGAAGTGCAAAGAAAATCAATATCGAAAGCGCATGATGGAAAATATTTTTGAACAGGGTTTGAGTCGGAATTCTGCTAACTTCACTCCCATTACCCCGCTTTTATTTTTAGAGAGATCGGCGGAAGTATATCCAGATCGATTGGCAATCATTCATGGTGCGCTACGCCAAACCTGGAGCCAAACTTATGAGCGCTCTCGCCGACTAGCAAGCGCTTTACAAAAGCACGGCATTGGTCTGGGCGACACCGTAGCGGTCATATTGCCAAATACCCCCCCTATGGTTGAGGCGCACTTTGGCATCCCTATGGCTGGAGCAGTATTAAACGCTCTAAACACTCGATTGGATGCAGAATCCATTGCTTTTATGCTTAATCACGGTGAAGCTAAAGCCGTCATTATTGACCCTGAGTTTTCAGGGGTAATGAAAAAAGCCCTTGAAATGGCTAAGGCAGAAAGCGGCCGAGAGTTTTTGGTGATCGATGTGGAAGAAAAAGAGTTTGATGTGCCTGGTGAGCGCCTCGGAAAACTGACTTATGAGCAGCTCTTGGCGCAGGGTGATCCTCTTTTTGCATGGCAAGTTCCTGAAGATGAGTGGCAAGCCATCTGCTTAAATTACACCTCGGGTACAACGGGCAATCCAAAGGGCGTGGTCTATCACCATCGTGGCGCCGCTATTAATGCCGTTTCCAATATTTTGGATTGGGATATTAATAAGCATCCAGTGTATTTATGGACGCTACCAATGTTTCATTGCAACGGCTGGTGTTTCCCATGGACAGTGGCGGCACGCGCAGGTATTAATGTTTGTCTGCGTCGTGTAGATGCCCAGCATATTTTTGCTGCTATTAAAGAGTATGGGGTGAGCCATTACTGCGCTGCGCCTATCGTGCATAACTTATTGGTCAACGCCTCTGATGAAATGAAGGTAGGCGTGCCAACTGGAGTTAAAGGATTAATAGCTGGTGCTGCACCGCCCGCCTCGATCATTGAAGGTATGGAGAAGTTGGGCTTTGATCTCACTCACGTTTATGGGTTAACAGAGGTGTACGGCCCTGCTGCTGTCTGTGTCAAGCAGGATGAGTGGAATGATTTAGATATTGGCGAGAGAGCACGTCTAAATGCCCGTCAAGGCGTGCGTTATCACATGCAACAAGCGATTGCAGTTTTGAACCCAGAGACTATGGAGCCGGTTCCTGCCGATGGTGAAACCATGGGCGAGATCATGTTTAAAGGCAATATCGCTATGAAGGGTTATCTAAAAAATGAGAAGGCAACGAAAGAAGCCTTCGAAGGTGGCTGGTTTCACTCGGGCGACTTGGCGGTAATGAATCCCGATGGCTATGTAAAGATTAAGGATCGCAGCAAAGACATCATTATTTCTGGTGGCGAAAATATCTCATCAATTGAAGTTGAGGATGTTTTATATCGGCATCCAGCAGTGATTTCCGCAGCGGTAGTGGCTATGCCAGATCCTAAGTGGGGCGAGACTCCATGTGCTTTCTTGGAAATAAAGCCCGGAGTTCAGGTGACTGTGGCCGATATTGTTGCGCATTGTAAGTTGCATCTAGCTGGCTTTAAGGTGCCTAGGGCTGTCGTCTTTGGCGAGCTTCCAAAGACTTCCACTGGCAAGATTCAAAAGTTTGAATTACGCAAACAAGCTGGCTCCGCTGGTGCAATCGACGTTTAGACGAAGATCACTTGAGGCAGATAAAATAAATAAATTACCCCAATAGATTGAGAATTAAGAATGAAGATCTTAGTAGCCGTAAAGCGCGTAGTTGATTACAACGTTAAAGTTCGTGTGAAGTCTGACAATTCTGGTATTGATATTGCTAACGTCAAGATGAGTATGAATCCCTTTGACGAAATCGCGGTAGAGGAGGCGGTACGTTTAAAAGAAGCTGGTGTGGCCGCCGAAGTGATCGTAGTTTCTGCAGGTCCTACACAGTGTCAAGAGACGCTACGCACTGCATTAGCCATTGGTGCCGATCGCGCCATATTGGTAGAAAGTGATCTCGAGCTACAACCACTCGCGATAGCTAAGATACTCAAAGCGCTTGCTCAAAAAGAAGAAGCTCAAATCATTATTTTGGGTAAACAAGCGATTGATGACGATAGCAATCAAACGGGTCAAATGTTAGCAAGCCTCATGGATCTACCTCAAGGTACCTTTGCTTCTAAGGTAGTCGTAGCTGATGGTAAAGTCACCGTGACTCGTGAAGTCGATGGTGGTTTAGAAACGATTGCGCTCACCTTGCCTGCGGTCATTACTACGGACCTGCGTTTAAATGAACCCCGTTATGTGACTTTGCCCAACATCATGAAGGCGAAGAAGAAAATCTTAGAGATCATCAAGCCTGAAGAGCTGGGTGTGGATATCGCCCCTCGCCTTAAAACACTCAAGGTAGAAGAGCCACCAAAACGATCAGCTGGCGTCATGGTGGCGGACGTAGCGGCTCTGGTTGAAAAACTTAAAAATGAAGCGAAGGTAATTTAAATGAGCGCACTTGTTATTGCTGAACACGACAATCTTTCTTTAAAAGTAGCGACGCTCAATGCCATCGCTGCTGCCCTCCAATGCTCACCAGAGGTGGACGTATTGGTCGCTGGATCGAACGCGGATGCAGTGGTCGCTGCCGCGACACAAGTCGCTGGCGTGCGCAAGGTGATCCATGCTGATGCCCCCAGCTTAGCCGATCAATTAGCGGAACCTTTAGCGGCGCAAATCCTCGCGATTGCCGGTCACTACACTCACATTTTGGCCCCGGCTACGGCTAATGGCAAGAACGTGTTGCCCCGCGTCGCCGCTAAATTGGATGTAGCTCAGTTATCTGATGTCACTAAAGTGATCTCCAGCGATATCTTTGAGCGACCTATATATGCGGGCAATGCAATTGCGACTGTGCAGTCTGTAGACCCTATTAAAGTCATTACCGTGCGAACCACCGGTTTTGATCCGGTCTCTAGCTCTGGTGGCTCTGCTGCCATTGAAAAGCAAGAAGTGACAACCGATACTAGTAAATCTAGCTTTGTTGGTCGTGAATTGACCAAATCGAATCGCCCTGAACTCACTGCTGCGAAGATTATTGTTTCTGGTGGCCGTGGCTTAGGCTCTGGAGAAAAATACCAAGAGCTAGTTGTGCCCTTGGCCGATGCATTAGGTGCTGCCTTAGGTGCATCACGCGCTGCGGTAGATGCAGGCTATGTGCCTAACGACTACCAAGTAGGGCAGACCGGAAAGATCGTGGCACCGCAGCTCTATGTTGCAGTGGGTATCTCTGGTGCTATTCAGCACTTAGCGGGCATGAAAGACTCCAAGGTAATTGTGGCAATCAACAAAGACCCAGATGCGCCGATCTTTAGTGTGGCCGATTATGGCCTGGTAGCGGATTTATTTACCGCTATTCCAGAGCTTACTAAGGCCTTAGGCTAATAGGGCTCACTAAACCTTCCCATATTTCCAGTCGAATTAATAGGAGTAGTAATGCCATACGTAGCCCCAGTCAAAGACATGCTGTTTGTGATGAACGAATTAGCTGCGCTATCGGAGGTTGTCTCCTATCCTGTCTATGCAGAAGCTGGTGCTGATGTTGATTTAGCCGCTGCGATTTTGGAAGAGGCAGCTAAATTTAATCAAGATGTAGTCGCCCCTCTAAATTGGCCTGGCGATCAAAATCCCAGTGCCTTACGTGATGGCCAGGTTTACACCACTCCCGGTTTCAAAGAGGCCTTTAATCAGTTTGCTTCTGCTGGATGGCAAGGCGTAGTTCACCCAGCAGAATTTGGCGGGCAAGGGCTGCCAAAATTAATTTCTACCGCTTGTTTTGAAATGGTGAACTCCGCCAATATGTCATTTGCTTTATGCCCTATGTTGACCGATGGGGCAATCGAAGCTTTGCTTACCGCTGCCAGTCCAGAATTACAAGAGCGTTATGTCCCTAAGATGATTTCAGGGGAGTGGACTGGCACTATGAATCTTACTGAGCCACAGGCGGGTTCAGATCTTTCCATGGTGCGCAGTCGTGCAGTTCCACAAGAAGATGGTTCGTATAAAATTTTTGGTACCAAGATTTATATCACCTATGGTGATCACGACATGGCAAAGAATATCGTCCATTTGGTGCTCGCTCGTCTACCAGATGCTCCTGAAGGTATTAAGGGGATATCTCTTTTTGTAGCCCCCAAGTTTATAGTCAATGCAGATGACTCTCTCGGTGAGCGAAACGATATTGATTGCGTCTCTCTAGAACATAAGCTGGGCATTAAGGCTAGCCCAACAGCAGTGTTGCAGTTTGGTGACCATGGTGGCGCGACAGGATATTTAGTCGGACAAGAAAACCGTGGCCTTGAATACATGTTTGTCATGATGAATGCCGCACGTTTTTCAGTTGGCATGCAGGGTGTTGCAGTAGCAGAGCGCGCTTATCAAAAGGCAGTGCAATATGCAAAAGATCGAGTGCAAAGCCGCGATCTGGCTGGTTCAGATGGGCCAGTAGCAATTATTCATCAGCCCGATGTGAAGCGGATGTTGATGACTATGCGCGCTTATGTAGAAGCCTCTAGGGCGATGGCATATTACGCGGCCTCTGCCTATGATGCTCAGCATGCCTCCCCTGATGAAGTTACGCGCAATCAAAATCAAGCGGTTTATGAATTTCTCGTGCCAGTTGTGAAAGGCTTCTCAACTGAGATGTCCATTGATGTAGCCAGTCTAGGCGTGCAAGTCCATGGTGGCATGGGCTTTATTGAGGAAACGGGCGCCGCGCAATATTACCGTGATGCTCGTATCTTAACGATTTACGAAGGCACCACAGCGATTCAGGCAAATGACTTGATCGGTCGGAAAACAGTGCGTGATGGCGGCGCTACCGCTAAAGTACTGGCAGAAAAAATCATCCAAACTGAAAAAGATCTTGCGGCAAACGGGACTGCAGATGCAAAAGCAGTATTAAAACAACTAACGCCTGCTCGTATGGCATTTGAATCATCGGTTGCTTACATCCTGGCAAATGCAAAATCCGATATCAAAGCGGTATACGCTGGCAGTTTTGCTTATTTACGTTTGTGTGGTTTGGTTTTCGGTGCCTGGCAAATGGGCCGTGCATTGTTGGCCGCGCAAGAATTGCGTTCTGACGACCCGAGTTTCTTTGATGCCAAGGTCGCAACCGCTCGATTCTTTGCAGAAAATTTATTGCCGCAAGCTCAAGCATTAGCTACTTCAATATTGGAAAGTGGCCACTCAACTAACGCGCTTGCCGTAGAGCAGTTTTAAGTAAGTCGCTTGCAGTCAATGCCTTGAACTTAAATCAATTCGCAATTACTGGGATAGCTTTCTTGCTTCTTGTATTTGTGAGATGAAAAATTGCTCAAAAGAGATGGCGAGAAAAGTCATCATTACGCCGGCACCGAGCACTAGAGAAAAGATGACTGTCAGTACTACTGGCCAACCTGATTTTGTGGCGCGATTTAACTCGAGACTAGGATTAAATTGGGCATCCCATTTTTCATCTGCACGCAAACCAAAAGTAATAGTGGTGAGCCAACTTGCTTCCATTGCAATAAATCCAAATGTAATTAAGACCCAGCCAGGAGCTGAATGAAAGTGGGATTGCTTGAGGAGTTGCCAGCCAACAATGCCACCAATAAAGGCAATTAATTGCGCCCATGCCCAAAAAGATTTTAAGCCTTGCAAATAGAAGCAGTTCAGTCCAGTGCCTGGAAAAAATAATCCCAGAGCGCAAAAAAGAAGCTTATAGTTTTTCATGCAGACTTTCGGTAGTTAATGTAAAGATTGGTGTAATTAAACACCTTACTTTGTATTTGTGGGGCGCTGTATAAAACTCAATACCTCACGATCAGTACCAATCATGAGCAGTTGATCTCCATTGCGGACAATGCTACGGTAATCGTTGAGTTCGTACAGAAAATCGTTTTCTAATTCCATGCGTTGTGGGCTACAGGCCATCTTGGTGCTGGTAATCTGCTCCAAGGTGAAGCCACGAACATCTTCATTGAGTTTGGCGGTAAATCGATTGCAGCTTGTAGATCCACTTAAGCGCTCACCATTGACATCAAATTGAATTTGAATGGGGTTGCTCGCTTCCCCTTGAGGTATTTGCCGTGGGCGCACTTCGCCCATGGGATTGGGTGCTAAATTCCAGCGAACTAATTCCCATTTAGTGTTGCGTAACTCACTACTTGGCGGGCTGGTCTTAGCATTGCATGGGGGAATAACGTTCGCGCAGGCCGTTAAAAGACCTAAGCCGAGACATGAAAAGGCGAGAAATGCCTTATTTAAAGCTAGTTTCTGTGGCCTTAAAGACACTTTTTTAATGGTCATATTCTTATAAGTAGTTGTTATCATTAAACAAATTAAGTACTATCAGCTGCTATTCTACTAATTAGGCTAATAGACTGGGTTCTTAAAAAGGTGGATGAAGTAGGGGTTTTCGTCTAGAATATGAGGTTTTCCGCTATACCGTGCATTTGTTTTGTTAATTTGCTCAGTTAGCTGGAGCCCAAAGTTTTTGTTGAAATTTCATTGGGTTGTAATCAACCTGTTTTCATTTTAGATTTTAAGGAATAAGTATGGTCGTCATTCGACTGGCACGCGGCGGCTCTAAGAAGCGCCCTTTTTATAGCATCGTTGCTACAGACAAGCGCAATCGTCGCGACTCGAATTTTATCGAGCGCATTGGTTACTTCAATCCACAGGCAGCCGAGTCAGAGCAAGCAATGCGCATCGCTCAAGACCGTTTGACTTACTGGACTGGTGTTGGAGCGCAAGTTTCTCCAACCGTTGTTCGTTTAATCAAAAATAATCCTGCGGTTTAAAGACTCATCGCAAAAGACTTTATCTTGATGAGAAAGTCTTTTGCAGCAGGAATTATCAGTAGTGTTATTTGGGGAAAGTGGGTGTCTTCATTATGAGTACACCTTCCCTTGATGATTTGATTGAGCTCGGCGCTATCCAAGATGCCCAAGGTCTACAGGGCCAACTCAAGGTTCGCACCCACTCTTCAGATCCCGTAACCCTCTTATCCAGCAAAGAAATTTGGTTATCCCTCATTCCACGTCGGAGTGCTGGTGTTGCTGCATCTATTGAGCAAGCGTCTTTGCAGCTTTACAAGGTGAAGCAGGCCAAAATGCACAGCGGAACAGTTGTAATGGCCTTGGATGGCATTACTGACCGCGATCAAGCGGAGGCCTTGAAAGGTGCGCGGATATTGGTAGGACGGGATGCATTTCCAAAGGCGGAAAGTGATAGCTATTACTGGGTTGATCTGATTGGCTGTAAGGCTGTTAACCTCCAGGGTGAAAGTCTTGGAACAGTGATTGATCTGACTGACAATGGTGCTCATGGCGTCATTGTTCTTGGTGACCCCCAATCTCGTGACATTAAACAACTTATTCCCTTTGTTAAAGAGGTCGTTCAGAATGTCGACCTATCAAATCAATTGATTACCTTGGATTGGCAAGCTGATTGGTAGATTAATTAGCCCAACGACCTTGTTATCCGTATATATCTCACCATGCGCTTTGATGTAGTTACTTTATTTCCTGAAATGTTCACTGCTTTAACGCAGTGGGGCATTACTGGGCGCGCATGTGAGCAAAAGCTAGCCAGCGTGAACGTATGGAATCCTCGTGATTTTTGTCCTGATCCCCGCAAAACGGTTGATGATCGTGCTTACGGTGGTGGGCCAGGTATGGTGATGATGGCAAAACCTCTGGAAGACACGCTTGCCGCAGTGAAAGCAGCACATGAGTCCCAAGATATTGCCTCAGGGCCGATTTGTCTTTTGGCGCCTCAAGGTGAAGTCTTTTCACAAAAGATAGCTACAGATATCCTTAGTTACGGTAATTTAACCTTTATTTGTGGCCGATATGAGGCTGTAGACCAGCGGTTTGTTGACCGAAATATCAATTTACAACTTTCAATCGGTGATTTTGTAGTTTCTGGAGGTGAATTGCCTGCTATGACCATGATGGATGCGGTCATTCGATTGATTCCTGGCGCTCTCGGCGATGGAGAGTCGGCCGTTCAGGATAGCTTTATAAATGGCCTTTTAGACTACCCGCATTACACCCGCCCAGAAATATATGAAAATTTATCGGTGCCGGACGTGCTTTTAGGCGGACATCACGCTAAAATAGCGGATTGGCGTCGGCAGAAGTCTTTAGAGCTGACGTTAAGGCTAAGGCCTGATTTGATTAAATCAGCCAGAGCCAATGGGTTGCTAAGCCGAGAAGATGAGCAATTTCTTCGCACACTATGATTAATCTTAGTGTTGAATTAAAAGCTGATATTTTGGGTTTAGTGAAATGGTTTTAACTGCATCCTCTGTCTGGTCCGCTGATGAATGTCTCGGGATTAAACGCTGACAAGATGTTTAAGGATTAATAATGAATTTGATCGAAAAAATTGAGCAAGAAGAAATTGCTCGCTTAAGCATTAACAAAACTCTTCCGAGTTTTGCACCTGGCGACACAGTAGTCGTTGGCGTAAACGTTGTTGAAGGTACACGTAAGCGTACCCAGGCGTTTGAAGGCGTTGTGATTGCCAAACGCAATCGTGGATTGAACTCCAGCTTTATCGTTCGCAAGATTTCATCTGGCGAAGGTGTAGAGCGCACATTCCAAACTTACTCACCATTGATCGCTAGCATTGAAGTTAAGCGTCGCGGTGATGTGCGTCGCGCGAAGTTGTACTACTTGCGTGATCGTTCAGGTAAGTCTGCTCGCATTAAAGAGAAGCTTCCTGCACGTAAGGTAAAAGTAGCAGTTGCTCCGGCCGCTGAATAAGCTTTGCTTTATTGCAAATAAAAAGGCGGCCTAGGTCGCCTTTTTTCTTGGCCTAAAATAGCACTATGCCCAAGTATTTAAAACCAGAAGAACTACCAATGAACATCGCCGTCCCCTTGGGTTTCGACGCGCAAGCAGTCCCCATTCACGCAGTATGTGCAAATCAGGCGCAGGTTTCTCAAGCAGCTTTAAAGCCAATTCAATTAAAGCAGCGTTTTCTTAATCCGCCTATTTGGGAGCCAGAGATTACTGATGAGAATCGACACGTCATTGCGACAGATATTATTGCTAGGCGACAGGCTGCGGGTAAGGTTACGCGCGCAGCCGTATTAATACCCTTACTAATGAAGTCAGATGGCTTATCAGTGCTACTTACCCAAAGGACCGATCATTTACATGATCATGCCGGTCAGATTAGCTTTCCTGGTGGACGCATGGATCCGGAGGATGCCAGTCCATATGAGACTGCTCTGAGAGAAAGTGAAGAGGAAATTGGTTTGGATCGAAGTAGCGTAGAGATTATTGGCCATTTACCTCAATATTTGACTGTTTCAGGTTACAGCGTAACGCCAGTAGTCGGTTTAGTAAAACCTCAGGCAGAATACGTATTGGATGCTTTTGAAGTAGCGGATGTTTTTGAAGTGCCCTTACATTTTTTAATGGACCCAGCAAATCATCAGGTGCGGGTTTGGGAAAGTGGTCAAGGGAGCCGTCGTTTTTATTCAATGCCCTATGAAAATCGTTTTATCTGGGGCGCCACAGCCGGAATGTTGCGTAACCTTTATCATTTACTAAAAGTATGACTTTCTTCTCTATTCTCTTCGCCCTCATTGCTGAGCAATATCGCCCAGTGACTGCTAATCATTGGATTCGGCGCACTAGCTCTCGCTGGTTGGATTGGGTGGCCGGTGAGTTTGGCGGTAAGACTGAGGAAGGCGCAAGTCCAGTCGGTGCTCGTATGGCTTGTTTAGTGGCCTTTATTCTGCCTACATTCCTAGTCTTTGCGCTTTATGTTGTATTTATGGTCACCTACCCGATCTTAGGTTTTCTGTGGAATGTGTTGATTGCCTATTCGTTCTTTGGCTTTCGTCAGTTTAGTCATTCATTTACCTCAGTGCACCAAGCGATTGAGAATCACGATTTGCCTGCAGCGCGCTTAGCGTTGGAAGAGTGGTATGGCTCAGAGCTAGACGCATCAAATTTAACTGAAGCTGAAGTCATTTCTTTAGCTCTAGAGCGGGCAATTATCGGTTCACACCATCATGTATTTGGTGTGTTGTTTTGGTTCTTAATGCCAATGGGCCCTGCAGGTATAGTCCTCTATCGCTTGGCAGACACAGCAGCTCAGCGCTGGTCTGAAAAGGGCGACTTTAATTTAAGTGAAGCGGCTCGCCATTTCTTTTATGTATTAGATTGGGTTCCTGCCCGCATTACTGCTATGGGTTTTGCCATTGTGGGTAATTTTGAAGGAGCCGTATATTCATGGCGTCACCTTACTGAAAAATGGTCCGATTCTCTTTCTGCGGTTATTTTGGCTTCTGGAAGTGGCGCCTTAGGTGTGCGCTTAGGTGAGCCCTTGTCTGAGCCCGATAGTGATGAAGCATTGCGTATGGCTGAAGCAGGTGAGTCGGCGGTCTATGAGGTGGGTCTTGAGCCTACTGAACGGTCAATGCGCTCAGCTATTGGCATGGTTTGGCGCTTGGTTATCGTTTGGATGGCTTTATTGCTAATGCTGACCATCGCTCTTTGGCTTGGCTGATTCCCTGAAGCTGCGTGTCTGCTGTTTTTGAATCAGAGCGCAATTGTCTAAATAGCGCCAGCCTTTCTGGCGCTATTTCATTTCTGTCTACTGCTGCGCGTACTGCGCAATCGGGTTCTGACTCGTGGGCGCAATTATGAAAACGGCATTTCCCCATGAGGTCTTTAAACTCCCTGAAGGCATGCTCTAGTTCGCTCACAGACATGTGCGCTAAACCAAACTCCTGAAATCCTGGCGAATCAATCAAAGCACCTAATTTGCCGCTAGAATCGCGACCCCAAGATTCAGGCAATTCAAAATAACGACAGGCAGTAGTAGTGTGCTTCCCCGTATCTAGCCGCACTGAATATTCCTGGGTAAGGGCTGCTGCGTTTGGCACCCAGGCATTGAGTAGGCTAGATTTACCCATGCCCGATTGACCAACAAAGACAGAGACTTTTCCTTGTATGGCAGGCCGCAAAGCTTCAATCGAAACCGCATCAAATTTAGCGGACACTTCGGACACTGGGTATCCCATGCGAGCATAAGGCGCTATGATTTTTCTGGCATGCTCCAAATTATCTTTGAGGTCACATTTATTTAATAAGATATGTAAGCCAATTTGATTGGCTTCTGCAGCAACCACAGCCCTGCCTAAAAGATCTGGCGAGAAGGCAGGTTGCGTAGCTAGCACCACAAGAATTTGATCGACGTTAGAAGCTATCAACTTACTTTTGAAGGCATCAGATCGGTAGAGTAGGTTTTCTCTAGGTTCAATCTGAATAATGCGCGCCTGATCTGCCGAAGTCATCTCTAGCAACATACGATCACCTACGGCGCCAATGTGCTGTTTAGCTGGCGTGCTTACCTGAATTAATTCTCCAACAGGAGATTCATTTCCGCGCTCGTCTTTCTCTAAGCGCTGCGCTAAATAATGCCTGCCATAAGAGGCAGTTAGTAGCGCACGAAATTGCTCCATCATTAATTAGGTAAAGCGCTTGAGGTTGGCAATACGCAATGGAGCAGGTGGGTGAGAGCTATAAAACGCGGTATAGATCGGATCAGGAGTTAAGGTCGATGCATTATCTTGATAGAGCTTAACCAAAGCTGAAATCAAATTTCCCGCTGAAGACTTGTCTGCTGCAAAACCATCGGCCTCATATTCATGTTTGCGTGATGCAAGACTGGAGAGGGGTGTAAAAAAGAAGCCAAACACGGGGGATACCAGCATGAATAGGGCTAAAGCGAGACCTCCGTTATATCCATTTGGGTTGGGCATAACACCTAAATCGCTATAGAACCAAGGCTGCGTACTAATCCAGCCCAAGAGAGCGAATATGCCAAAGCTCAATGCAAAGGAGACCAGCAGGCGCTTGCGAATGTGATTGCACTTATAGTGACCAAGCTCATGGGCTAATACAGCCTCCACTTCGCCAGGATTCAGTTTTTCAATTAAGGTGTCAAAAAACACAATGCGCTTTGCTTTACCCATGCCAGCAAAAAAAGCATTCCCGTGCGCACTACGTTTGCTACCATCCATCACAAATAAACCTTGGCTGGCAAAGTCACAACGTTTTAGTAATGCCTCTATTTGGACCTTGAGGGCGCCTTCTTCAAGAGCTTGAAATTTATTAAAAATAGGTGCAATAAAGCTTGGAAAAATCCATTGCATGAGCAAACTAAAGGCGGTGAGTACTCCCCAAGCCCAAAGCCACCAAAAATCTCCTGCTTGAGCCATCAGGCTAAGAATAATCCAAAGGAGTGGAATTCCGATGGCTGCAGCAAGGCCAAGGCCTTTGAGCATATCGATAAAAAACAGTTTCTTACTCATTCTGTTAAAGCCAAAACGTTGTTCCAGATAAAACTGTTTGTACCAAGAAAAGGGTAAGTCAATTATTCCAGAAATGATCACGATTGAAGCAAGAAGGGTGATTTGCTGTGTGATCCCTTCACCCAATAATTGTAAGAGGACGATATTAAGAATCTGCAAGCCACCCAAGAGCGTAAAGGCAATGAGAATGATGGCACCCATACCGCTCTCTAAAATACCAAGCCGTAATTTAGCAATTGTGTAGTCAGCAGCTTTTTGATGGTCTAGCAAAGTGATTTGGTTCGAGAACTCCGTGGGGACGTTGTCGCGGTGCATGGCAACGTGACGAATTTGACGTTGGGACAACCAGTGGCGTAGACCAAAGCTGGCAATGAAGGCGATTAGAAAAATAATTGTGAAGGTCATGAGATCATTATAGATATGAGCGAAAAAATAAATGCCCCTTCTACTAAGTCAGCACCAGCCAATGAACACCTGATTTGGGTGGATATGGAAATGTCAGGTTTAGACCCTGAAAAAGAACGAATCTTAGAAATTGCCATCATCGTGACTGATGCCTATCTCAATACGATCGCCACGGCCCCAGTTTGGGTAGTTCACCAGGAGGATGCCTTGCTTGATGCTATGGATGCCTGGAACAAGGGAACGCATGGCCGCTCTGGTCTGATTGATAAGGTGAAAACCTCTACGCAAGATGAGGCCACTGTCGAAGCGGAGTGTATTGCTTTTTTAAAGCAATACATTAAAGCTGGTATTGCACCTATGTGTGGCAATACGATTGGTCAGGATAGGCGGTTTATGGCCAAATATATGCCCAAGCTAGAGGCGTACTTTCATTACCGAAATATCGATGTTTCAACGCTAAAAGAGCTTTGCAAGCGCTGGCATCCAGAGCTGGTGAAGGGCTTTACCAAGAATCAAGCGCATACCGCATTGGCAGATATTGAAGAGTCCATCGAAGAGTTGAAGTACTACCGCGACAAGTTTATTGTTCCGCTACCGCAATAGGGCGTATTTAAAAAAGCTCTACATAGACCTTTTCGCTTATTTTTTGATGGCAGCTTTAGGCCTAAAGGCCTTAATGACCACTTCATTGGTTTGGATGTAGGGGCCACCAATCAGATCAATGCAGTAAGGGATTGCGGCAAAAATTCCAGGAATAAGCACTTTACCCTCCCCATCCTTGAGTCCTTCAAGGGTTTCTTGAATTGCTTTAGGCTGACCCGGAAGATTCATCACGAGGGCAGCATGACCATCGATCTCACGTAAAACAGCAGTTTGACGGGATAGAATTGCTGTGGGTACAAAGCGAAGGCTAATTTGACGCATTTGCTCGCCAAATCCCGGCATTTCCCGGGTTCCAGCATCAATTGTGGCCTCAGGGGTCACATCTCTGCGAGAAGGGCCTGTGCCGCCTGTGGTGAGAACTAGGTCACACCCCAAATCATCCACCAGCTCTACGATGGTTTCCGTAATAATTTTGCCTTCGTCGGCAATCAGACGCTCATGAAAAACGCAGGGTGAGCTCAAAGCGTTTATCAGCCAAGCTCTTAAAGTTGGTATTCCTTCATCGGAATAGACGCCCTTACTGGCTCGATCAGAGATTGAGATCAAGCCAATCTTAATTTCATTGGGAGTGGAGCGTTTCCAAGCTTCTTTATGCTTCATGTCTACATTCTAGCTATTATTAGGACATGTTTACATACACACCAAATCAGTTCAAAGAAATTATTGATTTCATGCTTGTTCAGGCTCGTCGCAGGGGCGCCTCTGATGCAATTGCTGAAATTTCAGAGGGTCAAGGCCTTTCAGTCACGGTGCGCAAGGGTGAAGTCGAGACGATCGAGCAGAGTCTAGATAAACAAGTGGGCGTTACGGTCTTCTTGGGACACCATCGTGGCAGTGCTAGTACCAGTGATTTTTCTAAGGCATCCTTAAGGGCGACTGTAGAGGCTGCCTACCATATTGCTCAGCATACGGCCGAAGACCTTTGCGCTGGTCCTGCCGAAAAAGAGCTGCTGGAAAAGAATCCAATGGACCTGGATTTATTTCATCCATGGGCATTAGATTCTGCAAGTGCAATAGAAATTGCCCGTATAGCGGAAGGCGCTGCATTTGCACAGAGCAAGCAAATTAAAAATAGTGATGGCGCATCTGTCTCTGCCCATCACGCGCATTTTATGATGGGTACCACCAATGGGTTTATGGGGGGATATCCATTTTCACGG
>CAIMZP010000044.1 GCA_903846025.1 uncultured beta proteobacterium
ACTTGCCGCCAATAAAGTTGTCGTACTGAGATTTGTATTGAATTTTTGCGCCTGCAGCGCCGGGGGCTTCGTAGATCAAGATTTTCTCCTATGAATGTGCTTATGAAATGCTATTTATTCCAATTAAGAAATAGCAATAGAGCGCAATTTCATCGAAGCAGAAAAATTACGCAATCAGATGCAGTGCAGCAATTTTTCAAATATTCAAAAAGAGCTATAAACAAGGGTATTTCCTGAGTGGCGAAATAAACAAGTGTTCATTTATGTGACACCCTAGCGAGTACTGACCTAACTCATTAGTGGACTCAAAATGAAAGTTTCCAATCTCCGGGATATCAGAAGAAGCTGGCTTCTTCGCGGAGACGTGCCTGCCGGAAATCTCGAGTCACAATTAGGCTTAACGGTTTACCGTTCTTGGCAAAGGTGCTTGCACTCGGGGCTGGAGGCATTTCAAAAGCAGTTACCTGACAATATTTTAAGTGGCTCTATATTGCAATCTCGCATTGATCAACGACGTGATCTCATTGCTTTAGCGAAACCCACCATGAATTATTTGCATGGATTAATGTCTGGCAGTGGCGGGGTTATTATTTTGTCTGACCACCAAGGAGTTATTGTCCATTCTGTGGGAGATGCTCAATTTGTTTCTAAAGCTGATCGAGTATTACTTAAGACGGGCGCTTCATGGCAAGAAAAGCATCGCGGGACCAATGCAATTGGCACTGCTTTAGTTGAACGAACTGCAGTTTCAATTAATGGACCTGAACATTTTTTAGAAAACAATGGGTTTTTAAGCTGTACAGCTGCACCAATCTTTGCGCCAGATGGAAGCATTAGTGGTGTTTTAGATATCTCAACGGACAAAAACGCTTATCACCCCCACACCATTGGACTCGTCAAAGCAACTGTTCACTCCCTAGAAAAACAATTGTTTTGCTCTATTGAGTCCCAATACACTCTTGTCCTAAAAGTGCATAGTAGTCCTGAGGGACTTGGGTCAATGGGAGAGGGTCTCATGGGACTCGATGAAAATGGCACTGTACTTGGAGTAGATCGTGCCGCGCTTTCGCTAATGGAAATCAATGCCTTGGATATTGGAGCTGTAAAGATTCAACAACTTTTAGATATTTCATTGGATCGAATATTGGATTACGCCAAAAAAGACCAAAGTAAGATATATGAATTAAGAACCCATTTTTCTAAATCTTTATTTTTTAAATTTGCTTTGAACTCATCATATGCCCGCTCTCACCAAACGAAGAACTTCGATATTGCCGTCGACTTATCTGAGGAACAAGCTAATGTGAGCCACATTGAAGAATTTGAATTGGGAGCGTTAAAACAGCTTTCTAGAATTGCTATTCAGAAAACCCTAGAGAAGACAAATGGCAACATCTCTCTTGCAGCCAAGCTTTTAAGTATTAGTAGGAATACCTTATATCGCTATCTTAAAAGCGAGCCCAAAAGATAGGCGATACCTAGAAAATGTCTTTTAATGGGAGCATAAGTAAATACGTCTCCAAGTAAGAGCAGGGCAATGCGGCTCTTAGCTCAGTTGGTAGAGCAGAAGACTCTTAATCTTTTGGTTGCGTGTTCGAGTCACGCAGGGCCCACCAAGAAACACTAAAACCATCTTCGGATGGTTTTTCTTTGGGCGTTTGCTTTGGGTCGAGTAGAGTCTTCGGGGCTTAGTTCAGTCGAATGGTCGCTATGCACCTAGCTGCAGACACTGAGATCAGGCTAATTTCTTGTTCTTGGGGTCGCAGAACGGCCAATAGGAGACGGCCAACTTAAGCATGACTGCTATATCTGCCTAGTTTTTTCCTTATTTTCAAAACCCCATTAAGCATAAATTGAATGGGCCTTAATTACTGAGCTTCTAAGGCTTGAGTTAAACCATCGGTAGTTTTCACAAACTCAATGTGGGTGATTTTTCCCTTTTCTAAAAATACCGCTGTCAGGGCTCCATCCTCTCGGGGAAATGTTTTGGTTTCATCGGCATTTAGTACGACACCTAGCGAATAAGGAAGCTCTCTCATAGAGGGAAGGGCGAAGTTTCTGGTGATAAAGCCCGGCATTTTGCTCATATCTGATAAATACACCGCATTCATAGATTTGAGGTATTCCGCTGGCTTTTGACTCAGCAGGCCTTGAGCAATCGTATTGGCATCGCGACTGCCGCTAAATAGAACTAGCTTGGTATCTGCAGGAACTGTCCAGGGCTTTTCATGCTGGTCTGTAAGGGTCATCTGCGGAATCGAGCCACCGACTTGAATTGGA
>CAIMZP010000045.1 GCA_903846025.1 uncultured beta proteobacterium
CCATGGAAAGAATGAGATGACGGTAAAAACAGCAACAAAATCTACTGCTACTGCAAAAGTAAGCAACAAAGTGGTGAAGGGCGAACCTTTAACTGAAGTTGAATTGCTCAAGATGTCCGAAAAGGACTATATGAATGCTGCCCAGTTAGAATTTTTCCGTCAGAAGTTGCTGACTTTAAAGAACGATATTTTACAAAATGCCTCTCAGACAACAGAGCATCTTCGTGAAAATATTTTGGTTCCCGATCCAGCTGATCGTGCCACGATCGAAGAGGAGCATGCTCTTGAGTTGCGCACCCGTGATCGTGAGCGTAAGTTATTGAAAAAAGTAGAGCAGGCCTTAGCTCGTATTGAGTCTGGTGACTATGGTTGGTGTGAAGAAACCGGTGAGCCCATTGGCTTAAATCGCTTAATTGCAAGACCTACCGCTAATTTGTCTTTAGAGGCTCAAGAGCGTCGCGAACTTCGTCAAAAATTATTTGGCGATTAATTTAATAGACATATCGGTAGAGATGACTAAGCACCTCCCCCCCCTTTCTGAGATCCCTCCTTTATTAAAGGCTGAGATTCTGGCCGAGGCTTTGCCTTACATTCGGCAATACCATGGCAAAACTATTGTGATCAAGTATGGCGGAAACGCTATGGTTGAGGAGCGCCTTAAAGAGAGTTTTGCGCGTGATGTCATTTTGCTCAAATTGGTCGGAATGAACCCTGTTGTTGTTCATGGCGGCGGGCCACAAATCGACGAGGCTCTCAAAAAAATTGGCAAAACCGGAACCTTTATTCAGGGTATGCGCGTTACAGATGAAGAAACCATGGAGGTAGTGGAGTGGGTTCTTGGTGGTGAAGTGCAGCAAGATATTGTGATGTTGATCAATCACTTCGGTGGACAAGCCGTTGGCCTGACTGGTAAAGATGGTGGTCTGATTCACGCTAAAAAAATGTTGGTGGCGGACGAAAAAAATCCAGGGGCCACAATTGATTTGGGCTTTGTTGGTGAGATTGAGGCAATTAATCCAGCTGTAGTTAAGGCTTTGCAGGATGATGCTTTTATTCCGGTAATTTCACCTATTGGCTTTAGCGCAGAAGGCCAGGCTTACAACATTAATGCGGATCTAGTTGCAGGAAAGATGGCGGAAATTTTGCATGCTGAGAAATTGGTCATGATGACCAATATTCCTGGGGTGATGGATAAAAACGGCATGCTGCTTACTGACCTTACAGCACGCGAGATTGATGAGTTATTTGCTGATGGCACGATCTCGGGCGGTATGCTACCTAAGATTTCTTCAGCTTTAGATGCTGCAAAGAGCGGCGTAAATTCGGTTCATATTATTGACGGCCGAATTGAGCACTCTTTGTTGCTTGAGATCCTGACTGAGCAAGCTTTCGGAACGATGATTCGTTCTAGATGAGCGTTAAATGAGTGATATGACCATGCGTGATTCTTTGGAGCAAGCGGAAGTTGTGGATAACGGTGCTGATACTGGTAAGGTGCGCAAGCGTCCTCGCCCAGGAGAGCGTCGTTTGCAGATATTGCAAGTGCTTGCTGAAATGTTACAAAATCCCAAGGGTGAGCGAGTAACTACGGCTGCATTAGCCGCAAAAATCCAAGTGTCAGAGGCAGCTCTTTATCGTCATTTCGCCAGCAAGGCGCAGATGTTTGAGGGTTTAATCTCCTTTATTGAGCAGACTGTGTTTGGATTAATTAATCAGATTAATCAAAAAGAAGAATCAGGGCTTGCGCAAGCTCGCGGTATTTTGCAGATGTTGCTGTTCTTTGCCGAGAAAAATCCAGGCATGACTCGTGTTTTGTTGAGCGATGCTTTATTGCAAGAAGATGATCGCTTGCAAGAGCGCATTACACAGGTCCTAGACCGCGTGGAGGTGTCACTCAAGCAGGCTTTGCGTATCGCCCAAACTCAGGGTGGCGCATGGGAAAATGTCGGCCAAGATGAAGTAAGTGTTCGTGCTGCGATGTTGATGAGTTTTATTTTGGGCCGCTGGCATCGCTTTGCACGTAGTGGATTTAAAAAGTTACCAACTGAAGCATCTGATATTAGTCTGCGCATCCTTCTTTCAGAATGAGTGAGCTATACCTCTCTAGAAATACTATCCATTTTGCCGAGCCATTACCTTTGCAGAGTGGCGCCATATTAGCTGGCTACAATTTAGTCATCGAAACATATGGCAAGCTAAATGCTGAAAAAAGTAATGCTGTATTAATTTGTCATGCTTTAAATGCTTCGCACCATGTGGCTGGGCCGGATCCCGACAATGCGCAAGACATTGGCTGGTGGGACAATATGATTGGGCCTGGTAAGCCAGTAGACACCAATCATTTCTTTGTCATTGGCGTAAACAACTTAGGTTCCTGCTTTGGCTCAACTGGGCCAATGAGCATTAATCCTGCAAGCGGTAAGCCCTATGGCGCCGACTTTCCCGTAGTGACGGTAGAGGACTGGGTAAATACTCAGGCACGTTTGGCGGATAAATTGGGTATTCGACGTTTTGCTGCTGTGATGGGAGGGAGCTTGGGTGGCATGCAGGCAATGGCTTGGGCAATTCAGTTTCCTAAACGTTTAGGGCATTGCGTAGTAATCGCATCCACGCCAAAGTTAAGTGCGCAAAACATTGCTTTTAATGAGGTGGCACGCAATGCCATCCTGTCGGACCCTGATTTTCATGGTGGTAATTACTATGAGCATGGGGTAGTTCCCAGGCGGGGTCTGAGATTGGCGCGCATGGTGGGGCACATTACCTATCTCTCAGATGATGATATGGCAGAAAAGTTTGGACGTGAGTTGCAAAGGCCTAATGGCGAATCTAACGATTACCGCTTTAGTTTTGATGTGGAATTCGAGGTAGAGAGCTATCTTCACCATCAAGGGGAAAAGTTCTCGACCTATTTTGATGCCAATACCTATTTGTTAATTACGCGTGCTCTAGATTACTTTGATCCTTCGCGTCGCTATGAGGGCAGCTTGAATCGTGCCCTCGCTGAAGTGCAGTCTAAATTTTTGGTTGTTAGCTTTTCAACGGACTGGCGTTTCCCGCCCAATCGTAGTCGAGAGATTGTGCAAGCCTTATTAAGTAATAAGAGTGCGGTGAGCTATGCTGAAATTGATGCGCCTCACGGGCATGATGCATTTTTATTAAACGACTCTCGTTACCACAATCTGATTCGTGCCTATTTTAAGCAAATGCTGGAGTTGCAGCCATGATGCGCGCAGACTTTACGGCGATTGCTAAATGGATTTCTCCCAATAGCCATGTATTGGATTTAGGTTGTGGCGACGGAAGTTTTCTTGAGTACTTGCAAAAACAAAAGCCAGTTCACGCTTATGGGGTTGAAATTGATGATGCACGGGTATTGTCGTGTGTCGAAAAAGGTTTGAATGTGATCCAGCAAAACCTAGAAGGCGGACTGGCCCTTTTTGAGAACAATAGCTTTGATATGGTGGTGCTCTCACAAACTTTGCAGACAATTCATCAAACAGAAAAAATCTTGCGTGAAGTGGTTCGTGTTGGAAAAGAGTCGGTAGTCTCCTTTCCAAACTTTGGGCATTGGTCGCATCGCTTAGCGGTGGGCCTTGGGCATATGCCCGTCTCCAAGAGTCTGCCTTACCAGTGGTACAACACCCCCAATGTTCGAGTTCTGACAGTGGCTGATTTTGAGAGACTTGCCTCCACTTTAGGGTTGAAGGTGATTGGCCGATGCATCTTGCATGAAGGTCGGGAAGTCACCCTATTCCCCAATCTCTTTGGAAGCCTAGCTCTATTCCGTGTACGTCGTGCTTAGTGCGATTAATTCCTGGTTAAAAGATTTTCGGGTTTATCTCGAGTGGCCTTGTTTGCGGATGCTTTTTTTGGGCTTCTCTGCTGGATTGCCTTTATTGCTCATATTGGGGACGCTCAGTTTTTGGTTGCGTGAAGCCGGGATTGATCGCAGCACCATTGGGTATTTAACTTGGGTTGGTTTGATCTACGCATTTAAATGGATGTGGGCGCCCTTAGTTGACCGTCTGCCCATCCCCTTTTTCTCTAAATTACTGGGGAGAAGACGAAGCTGGCTACTCTTTGCGCAATCTCTAATTATTTTAGGGTTACTTGGTATGTCGAGTCTTGACCCAAAGTTAGCGCTCACTCCCGTTGTCTGGTTTGCTCTATTGGTGGCCTTTGGATCCGCCACCCAGGATATTGCCTTGGATGCATTTCGGATTGAATCAGCTGATAGCATTCATCAGGCTGCCCTAGCAGCAACCTATCAAACTGGCTATCGCCTTGCCTTAATTTGGGCGGGCGCTGGTGCCTTATGGTTAGCAGCCCGAGTAGAGGTGAATGCAACGTCTTATGATGCAAGCGCCTGGCAATTTGCTTATTTGTGTATGGCAGCCTCAATTAGCGTAGGTATCCTAACTACTTTATTTAGCAAGGAGCCAGTGCGCATCGAGTTAGCTAAAGCGCGAAATGCAAAAGCCTGGCTGCACCAAACGTTAATTGAACCTTTTGCTGAGTTTATCTATCGTTATGGCTGGCATGCCATTGCCATTCTGAGTTTGATAGCAATCTACCGAATTAGCGATGTTGTTATGGGAATCATGGCCAATCCATTCTATGTAGATATGGGGTACACCAAAGATGAAGTAGCGGCTGTTAGCAAGGTTTTTGGTGTAGTTATGACTTTGCTTGGCGCTTTTGTTGGCGGGGTTTTAACTCTACGTTTTGGTGTGATGCGGATCTTATTTGTAGGCGCAGTTCTTTCTGCTGCAAGCAATCTTTTATTTGCCTGGTTAGCAATACAAGGTCATGATCTACAGGGTTTGATATGGGTGATTTCGGCAGACAATCTTAGCTCCGGAATCGCCAGCGCTGCTTTCATTGCTTTTTTATCCTCCCTTACCAACATCAAGTACTCAGCCACGCAATATGCTTTGTTTAGTTCGGTGATGCTTTTATTGCCAAAGTGGTTGGCAGGATTCTCGGGCGTGTTTGTAGATTCCTTTGGCTATCAAGCTTTTTTCTTTGGCACTGCAATTATTGGCGCCCCAGTTCTGGTGCTTATTTGGCTAGTTATCCACCTTAAGTTGGTGGAATTTAAAAAGCATGATTCGGAAGTGGCGCATTAAAACTGTCCAAGTGGGCAACTAAATGGCCCAGTCATAATCTACCGTTAAAGGCGCGTGATCTGAGAAACGCTCATCTTTATAAACAGCCGTTTTTCGGGCGGTAGCGGCAATACCGGGTGTACTTATGTGATAGTCGATTCGCCAACCTACATTCTTTGCATAGGCCTGGCCGCGATTACTCCACCAGGTGTAACAAGTATCTGTAGCGTCTGGTTCTAGCTCCCGATATACATCAACATAGCCAATATGGCCAAAGAGATTGCTGAGCCACTCCCGCTCTTCTGGCAAGAAGCCAGAGTTCTTTAGATTACCCTTCCAGTTCTTGAGATCTATTTCATGATGGGCAATATTTATATCACCACAGAGAATAATCTCGCGACCAGATTTTTTGAGTTTAATTAGGTGCTGCAAAAAAGACTCTAGATAGCGGTATTTAGCCTCTTGCCTTTCGGGGGAGCTAGAGCCTGATGGCATATACACCGAAATGACTGATAGATTTTTAAATCTTACCTCTACGTACCGTCCTTCTGCATCAAATTCTTCATTGCCGTAGCCATATAGAACCTCATCTGGTTTGTGAGGTGTATAGATACCACAACCGCTATAGCCCTTTTTCTCGGCATGATGAAAGTAGCCTTGCAAGCCATCTGGATTGAGAATCGCATCTTCCAAATCATCGCGCTGGGCTTTTAGTTCCTGCATGCAAACAAAGTCGGGCTTTTGTTTAACCACCCATGGGAGGAAGCCTTTTTTAACCGCAGAGCGGATACCGTTGAGGTTGGCGGAAATGATGCGTAACATATAGGCCTATGAGCTCAAAAAATTCTAATCAAGATAACTTTATTCGTTTTGCCTTGGAGGCAAATGTTTTGTCGTTTGGGGAGTTTAAAACTAAAGCGGGAAGACTTTCGCCTTATTTCTTTAATGCGGGTGGGTTTAATGATGGCGCCCTTTTGAGGGCTTTAGGCCAGTATTACGCTAAAGCTTTGCAAGAATCCAAAATCGATTTTGACATGATTTATGGCCCCGCTTATAAAGGCATCACTTTAGTGGCTACTACCGCTATTGCATTGGCAGACTCTGGACGGAATGTTCCTTATGCTTATAACCGCAAAGAAGCAAAAGATCATGGTGAGGGCGGTGTGCTTGTAGGCGCACCCGTTAAAGGCAGGGTAGTAATTATTGATGATGTAATTTCCGCTGGCACGTCAGTTAGGGAATCCGTTGAGCTCATCCGCGCAGCTGGTGCAGAACCTGTGGCAGTGTTGATTGCGTTAGATCGTATGGAAAAATCAGGAACAGCTACGGAAATTGGCGAGGAGTCAGCGGTGCAAGCGGTAGAGCACGAGCTTGGTTTACCCGTGATTGCTATCGCAAACTTAGTTGATGTCATGTCTTTCTTAACAGCTTCCAGTGATGCGGCGTTAACAAGTTACTTGCCTGCAGTCCAAGCTTACCGCGCACAGTATGGCGTTTGACATAGGGGTTTAGACCTCTACCACGCCCTCGAAGACGGTGGCTACTGGACCGGTCATGATGACGGGCTGAGTTAGTTCATCTACTACACCACTCCACGAAATTTGTAGATCTCCCCCGCGGGCATGCACTTTGACTGGTGAATCGAGCATGCCTCGGCGAATGCCTGAAACCACGGCAGCGCAGGCTCCCGTACCGCAGGCCAGCGTCTCACCGGCACCCCGTTCGAATACCCGAAGTTTAATTTCGTTACGATTAAGAATTTGCAGGTATACCGCATTGACGCGTTTCGGAAATGCAGAATGGTTTTCAATGGACGGGCCCTCTTCCAAAACGGGTGCGCTATCAATATCACCAATCACTTGTACTGCATGGGGGTTGCCCATGGAGAGGACGCCGACCCAGCTATCGTGATCGGCAGGTGTTGTTAGCTCAAGGGCATAGAGCATTTCATGAAATTCTTGCTTACTTGCCAAGCCTTCGGCATTGAAAGGAATTTTGCTGTGGTCAAAAATCGGCGCACCCATATCCACCTCAACCTGACCATCTGGGCAGGATTTGAGTGTTAGAACAGTATGGGCAACTTCAACGCGTAAAGGGTTCTTGTGCGAGAGACCCTGTTCGTTAACAAAACGTACAAAGCAGCGAGAACCATTGCCGCACTGTTCCACTTCGCCACCATCTGAATTAAAGATGCGGTACCGAAAATCAGCATCGGGGCGGGTCGCTTTTTCCACAATCAAAATTTGATCTGCGCCAATACCAAATTGACGGTGAGCCAATGCTGCCCACTGCGCACTAGTCATGTTAGAAAGGTCTTGATCAATACCATTTAACACAATGAAATCATTGCCAACGCCATGCATTTTAGTAAAACGCAGTTTGCGTGAGGGGTTAATTAAATTTGCGCTCAAAAGATTTCCATTGGGTAATGAGATGGTTATTTATAGGGGCTAGGCTCCCCAGGGGGCCTATGTTTAAAACGTTTGTGTACCCAATAGTACTCTGCTGGTCTTTCGCGAACAAGTTCTTCGATAGCTTGATTTAGGTTTTCAGTATCTTTTTCTACGCTATCGCTAGGAAAGTTGGGAAGTGGCGCGCTAATGTTGCAGGTGTAAGCTTTGCGATCTGGATTTAAGGTGGTTGTCATTAAACAAACTTCTGCGCCGCTCATTCTGGCCAAGCGCGACACTGAGGTAATGGTATTGGTTTGAATGCCAAAAAAAGGAACAAAGATGGAGTCACGTGGCCCCAGATCAATATCTGGGGCAATGAAGATGAAGTTACCTGTTTGAATTTCACGGATAAGATCACGCAAGCGGCTTTGTCTTTCGATTGATTTACCGCCAAAACGATTTCTCCATTCAATCATTTTTTGATTGAAGAATGGGTTTTTCATGTTTTGATATAAACCCGCACCGCGTGGCCAATCATGCTGACTCGCTAAAGCCGAAAGTGCCATGAAGCCACCCTCAAGACCTACAAAATGAGGGTTGATTAATAAACGGGGTTTGCGATCACCCAGAGTGATAGCGGAGTGGATGGTAACAATGTCGGTAATTTGTTTGCCACTTCCCAGCCAAATACGACTTCGCTCGATTACGCTACGACCAAATAATTTCCAATGTTCCAGCGCCAAGGCTTTTATTTCAGCATCACTCAGGTTGGGAAAGCATAAGCGGAGATTGGTCTGAACAACCTTTGTGCGCTTATTGGGAGTATGGGCTGCAAGCCAACCTAAGCTATATCCAATGTAAATCGTGAGCGCATAAGGTAAAAATGCAAAAAGGCGCAAAAAACTTAGCGCTAAAAAATGAAAGGCGTTTTGTAACCAGGTCATCTCAAATAAAATTTTATTGAATTATTAAATTATTGAACTCTTTGGCGGTAGTTCCGCACCCGCTGGGTGCTTGTAGCGGTTGTATGCCCAAATAAATTGATTGGGGGCGACGAGCACTGCATTTTCTATGGCGATACTTAACTCTGTTGCTGCTTTGATTGAGTCTTGAGAGAGCGGTGCAAGGCGAGTCGCTTGCATCAGCCACCCCTTTCCAAGAGCCTTTCGTTTGGCGGTAAACATAACTACGGGGGTGTTGTTGCGGTTCGCTAGGCGCGCGGGCAAAGGCGTGCTGTAGGCGTACCGTCCAAAAAAGGGAACCCAAACGCCTTCACCACCGCTAGGCACTTGATCTGGAAGGATGCCAATCGCCTCACCCCGAGTCAGGGCGCGGGTCATTTGACGAACGCCATGAAGATTGGTGGGCACAAAATGCATATTAGGATAAGTGCGGCCCGCTTCAACTACCTCATTGAGCCAATTTTGGCGTGAGGGGCGATATAGAATCGTTGCAGGAAAATGCTGTGCCAAAACACGGGGAATAATTTCAAAACCGCCAAGGTGGGGGGTGAGCATCACCAGTCCATGCCCTTCATTGATGGCGTCCTTCACGATGTCCCAGTCCTGCACTTCGACCAATTTGAGGGCTTTTAGAGGGTTACGCCAAATCCATAGGCTGTCAGATAGCAGCATTCCAGAGGCCATGACAGCCTGCCAAAGCTGAAATGGCAGTTGACGAGAAGCCACCACAGCTTCGTATTGATGGCGAAATAGGTAGCGATAATGCCCAGATCCTATATAGGCCAGAATCCCTAGTCCAGCACCGATGACCTGAACAAAATACAGGGGGAGTGCTGCAATGGCGCTTAGGCTCAATTTAAGTAAAATTTTTTGCACACATCAATGATATTCAATGCTGGCAATAAGGCCAAATTTCTTTGGTAATTCGAAGGATTCTATATTTTTGGGATAGAATTGATTCATCGCTGAGTTAAGGCAACTTGCAGGGCGATTCATAAATTCTGCTAAAGCGTCGCCGTTGTATTTCCTGGCACGTCGAGTTGTCCCTTAGATCGTGTTAATTTTTTTAAAGGAATATGCAATGGCAAATGATTACTTCTTTACCTCAGAATCGGTTTCTGAAGGCCACCCCGACAAAGTAGCAGACCAAATTTCTGATGCCATCTTGGACGCTATTTTGGCTCAAGATCCAACGGCTCGCGTTGCTGCAGAAACTCTGTGCAATACTGGCTTGGTTGTTCTTGCTGGTGAGATTACTACCAATGCAAACGTGGATTACATCCAGGTTGCTCGCAATACTTTGCGTGAAATTGGTTATGACAATACTGACTATGGCATTGATTACAAGGGTTGTGCGGTACTGGTTGCCTATGATAAGCAAAGCCCAGACATTGCTCAGGGAGTAAACAATGCCCATGATGATGGCTTAGACCAGGGCGCTGGCGACCAAGGTTTAATGTTTGGATATGCTTGTGATGAGACTGCTGAGCTCATGCCTTTACCAATTCATTTATCACATCGATTGGTAGAGCGCCAATCTCAATTGCGCCGTGATGGTCGTTTGAACTGGCTACGCCCAGATGCCAAGTCCCAAGTGACTTTGCGTTATGTCGACGGCAAGCCTGACTCTATTGACACGGTTGTTCTTTCAACCCAACATGATGAAGAAATTTCCCTTGAGAAGCTACGTGAAGCCGTTATCGAAGAAATCATCAAGCCCGTATTGCCAAAGCATCTGATCAAAGGTGCGATTAACTTTTTAGTTAACCCAACTGGTCGATTTGTGATTGGTGGCCCACAAGGCGATTGCGGTCTTACTGGTCGCAAAATTATTGTGGATACCTACGGTGGTGCTGCACCTCATGGCGGCGGGGCTTTCTCGGGTAAAGATCCTTCTAAAGTAGACCGTTCAGCCGCATACGCTGGCCGTTATGTTGCAAAGAATGTGGTGGCAGCTGGTTTGGCAAGTAAGTGCTTGATTCAAATCTCTTATGCTATCGGTGTAGCCAAACCCACTTCAGTGATGGTGAGCACCTTTGGCACGGGTAAAGTTCCTGATGAAAAAATTGCGCAACTGGTAGCCGAACACTTTGACTTACGCCCAAAAGGCATAGTCAAGATGCTTAATCTCTTACGCCCTATTTATCGTAAAACTGCGGCTTATGGTCATTTTGGTCGTGAAGAGCCAGAATTCACCTGGGAGCAATGCGATAAAGCCCCCATTTTACGTGCAGCAGCAGGCTTGTAAGCAGTAATTTGGAGCATTGAAACCAAATATGGCGAAATTGATTACAATTTCGCCATACCTTCAAGGAGCGTTGCAAGGAATGCTGAGAACCAGTGTTTCCCCAGGCTTGAAGGGAGTGATCTCCTAGGTAAACCCAGAGATTGCTAATTGCAACTGCGCTCGCTAACCCATGATTCAATGGCTAGCGAGTATCTACTCCAGCATTGAATCGTATTAGCTGGAGCATTCATGACTATCGTTTTTGATTTAAACCATTTTGTTGCAACGCAATGCGCGATTGCGGACATCTCTTTGTCTGATTTTGGACGTAAAGAAATTGCCATTGCTGAAACCGAAATGCCAGGGCTCATCGCTATTCGTGATGAGTTTTCGGCGCAGCAACCATTGCGGGGTGCACGTATTACTGGTTCTTTGCACATGACCATTCAAACTGCAGTTCTGATCGAGACCCTAGAGGCGCTCGGTGCGGAGGTGCAGTGGGCTTCTTGCAATATTTTCTCAACCCAAGATCATGCTGCTGCTGCCATCGCTGCAAACGGCACACCAGTATTTGCGATTAAAGGTGAAACCTTAGAGCAGTACTGGGATTTCACCCATCGTATTTTTGAATGGGCTGACGGCGGCTACACCAATATGATTTTGGATGACGGTGGTGATGCGACCTTGTTGTTGCACTTAGGGGCCCGCGCTGAAAAAGATCAGGCTTGCCTGAACCACCCAACTAGCGAAGAAGAAACCATTTTATTTGCAGCTATCAAAAATAAATTGGCTCAAGATCCAAGCTGGTACTCGATTCGTTTGGAAAAAGTAAAAGGCGTTACTGAAGAAACCACTACAGGCGTACACCGTTTGTATCAAATGTTTGCTAAAGGTGAATTGAAGTTCCCAGCAATTAATGTGAATGATTCCGTGACTAAAAGTAAGTTTGACAATCTCTATGGTTGCCGTGAGTCGTTGGTTGATGCGATCAAACGTGCTACTGACGTGATGGTGGCGGGTAAGGTGGCGGTGGTATGTGGTTACGGCGATGTAGGCAAGGGTTCCGCACAAGCATTGCGTGCGCTATCAGCTCAGGTTTGGGTTACTGAAGTAGATCCAATCTGTGCTTTGCAGGCAGCCATGGAAGGCTATCGTGTTGTGACAATGGATTACGCTGCTGATAAAGCGGATATTTTTGTTTCAGCTACAGGTAACTACCATGTGATTACCCATGACCATATGGCTAAGATGAAAAATCAAGCCATTGTTTGTAATATTGGCCACTTTGATAATGAGATTGATATTGCAGGTATTGAAAAGTACCAGTGGGAAGAGATCAAGCCACAAGTCGATCACGTGATTTTTCCAGCAAGCAATGGTTTGCCTGAGAAGCGCATCATCATTTTGGCAAAAGGCCGTTTGGTAAATCTCGGTTGTGGTACTGGGCACCCTTCCTATGTAATGAGTTCTTCCTTCGCAAACCAAGTGATTGCACAGATTGAGTTGTGGAATGCAGTTGGCACGGATAAATACCCTATCGGCGTCTATACCTTGCCTAAGCATTTGGATGAGAAGGTTGCGCGCTTACAGCTCAAAACGCTGAACGCACAGTTATCCGTGTTGTCTGATCAGCAGGCTGCTTATATTGGTGTGACTAGGGAAGGTCCATACAAGGCTGACCACTATCGTTATTAATTAAAGCAAAAAATAGACAGGGCTAAGATCATGGAATTGAGCATTGAATTCTTTCCTCCTAAAACACCTGAAGGTGAGAGTAAGCTGCATCTTGTACGTGCGCGTTTGAGTGAAGCACTTAAGCCCGCATTTTATTCCGTGACTTTTGGCGCTGGCGGATCTACTCAATCTGGCACATTAAAAGTGGTGAGCGATATTTATGCGGCAGGCGCAGCTGTCGCTCCCCATTTATCTTGTGTTGGTAGCTCACGCGAGAGCGTGCATGAAATGTTGAAGCAATACCAGGCTTTAGGTATTCGGCGGATTGTGGCTTTACGTGGAGATTTGCCGTCTGGTATGGGCCAGTATGGCGAGTTCCATCATGCTAATGAATTAGTTGAATTTATTCGCTCAGAGATGGGTGATTGGTTTCATATCGACGTCGCCGCTTATCCAGAAATGCATCCTCAGGCGAAATCACCCGCTAGCGATATAGATTTTTTTGTGCAAAAAATGAAAGCCGGCGCTAACTCAGCAGTAACCCAGTATTTTTATAATAGCGATGCCTATTTCCGTTTTGTAGATGAGGTCTATGATTTAGGTGTCACTGGGCCAGTCATTGCTGGGATTATGCCGATTACAAGCAGCAGCCAATTGTTGCGCTTTTCTGATGCCTGTGGCGCAGAGATTCCACGGTGGATTCGTTTACGCTTACAGTCTTATGGAGACGATATTGCTTCGATTCGCGCATTTGGCGAAGAAGTGGTTACCGATCTTTGCGACCAGTTGTTGTCGGCTGGTGCACCCGGTATACATTTCTACTCGCTCAATCAAGCGGATGCCGTTTTGGCTATTGCAAATAACCTAAATCTCAGCAACTCAGCGTAGTAGCCCTGACTCAGTTAGCATGGCATCCAGAGGCTCATCATGCGTTTGGGTCTGCCATTGGGAATCATTTAATTTTTGCCACTGAAACCCAATGCCGACACAAAGCAAGGATGGTTTAGCTTGCCTTAATTGAGCCAAGGTACGGTCAAAGTAACCGCCACCATAGCCAAGGCGCCAGAAGCGGTCTTTACCCGCCTCCTGCGATTCTGACCAGCCAACACACGGAATCAAAATACAGTCAGGTGCCAGCTGAGGTCTGCGAGGATTATTGGGGTCTGGCTCTAGAACACCATGCTGGCTTGGAATTAAGGTATCCCCCTCCTGCCAGGCATAAAAGTCGAGATGCTTATCTGGGCGGGCAAATGGCAGGCATAGCCGGCGCCCTGCCAAAGCATTTACCCAGGCCAAAGCTGTGGGCCGCACATCCACCTCTTCTTGAATGGGCCAATATATACCGATGGACTCAAGTTCACCGAGGGTGCTATTAAGAAAGGTTGCTAGATTAGAGAGTAGGGCACTTTTAGCTCGTTGATAGCCCTCTGCTGCGCCAAATTGCTTTCTTTGGGCAAGCAAGTCCTTACGTAGAGTTTTTAGAGAATTGCCGTGCATATCGCCCATTATCAGGCGAAAATTACAGGGTATAGTAATTAAACTAGAGAAAGTTCGATAGTGAAAAAGAGGTTTGATATTCGGAGAGGCAAATACCGAGCATTGGGTGGGATTCTATTTCTGGCCCTATGCATCAATGCGCCCAGTATTTTTGCTGAAAAACTTAAGAAACCGAATCTTCCAAAGTCTTATGAAAGTAAGGTGCCCCCAGAAGAAATTACTGATAGTGATCGGATTTTTATCGAGTTACGAGAAGCCGCCAAAAAGAATGATGTATTTCGTGCTCAGCAATTGGCATCGAGCTTAACTAATTATCCCTATGATGACTATGTAACTTATTTTCGCATTAAGCCACAGCTGTTTGATAGCGCTGGCGGAGCTCGGGCAGATACGAGTGCTGATTCTCAGGTAATGGCATTTTTAAATCAATATCAAGGTAGCGCTCTTTCTGATCGCATGCGTAACGATTGGTTGCTGGTTCTGGGGAAGCGTAAAGACTGGGTGCGCTTTGATGCTGAGTACCCTAAATTTGTTTTAGATGATGACACTCAGGTGAAGTGTTATGCCTTGCAATCTAAGCTAGCTCAAGGAGAGAATCCAACAAAAGTCGGATTGGATGCTCGCTCTATATTGTTGGATCCCCATTACTTTGGGCAAGCTTGCCAGGAATTAGTCCCTGCAATAGTGGGTGCTGGAGGCATGACTCCTGCCGAAGCAAAAGCCATAGGGCGCGCTGCCAGTGAAATGGGTTTTGACACGATGTCTCGCCGCATAGGCGGTGAAGATCCGATTGCCGATGTGGTGAAGTCTGCCAAAGCAGATCCAGCAAAAGCGTATAAAGATTTTTCTCAGAGCGCCTCACGTTTTAGCAAAGAGAATCAGGCCGTTGCTTGGGGTGTTATAGGGCAATTTCTTGCGAAGAAATTAGACCCTAGCGCAGATGATTCATATCGAATGCAGCAAGAGTTGGGATACAACGAACTCCTATCAACCGAAAGTCAAGAGTGGAAAGTGCGCGCAGGTTTACGCGCGAAAGATTGGGTGCTTGTAAAAAATGCCGTTGAAGGTATGAACCCTGCTGTGCGTAGTAAGGATCCAGCATGGACCTACTGGTATGGACGCGCATTAAAGGTAGATGGCCAAAATGAAAAAGCCCGCGAGAGCTTTGAGCTCATTGCGGATCAATACAACTTCTATGGACAGTTGGCTCGTGAAGAGTTGGGTAAATCAAATTACGCACCCATTAAAACTAAGGTATCCGAGCAGGAAGTTGACCTAATGTCTAGTCGGAAGGGTTTCGTTCGAGGAGAGCACCTCTATCAGATGAATTTACGTTTTGAAGGCAACCGCGAATGGAATTGGGAGTTGCGCAATATGACCGATAAGCAACTTCTTGCTGCAGCTGAATATGCCAAACGCATTAACCTCTACGACCGCGTTGTGAATACTGCTGATCGTACCAAGCAAGAGCACGACTTTAGCCTGCGCTATCCAACCCCTTATCGTGATGCCTTATCTCCGATTGCAAAGCAGATTGATTTAAATTTAGCTTGGGCCTATGGCTTGATTCGACAGGAATCACGCTTCATCATGAATGCCTCTTCTTCAGTCGGTGCCGCAGGCCTAATGCAAGTCATGCCCACTACAGCGAAGTATGTAGCCAAGAAAATTGGCATGACTACTTATACAAATGACAAGTTGGGTGATGCTAATACGAATCTGACATTGGGTAGTAATTATTTGAATATGGTCTTGATTGATTTGGACGGCTCTTGGGTCTTAGCGTCCGCAGCTTATAACGCAGGCCCATCGCGCTCAAAAGCATGGCGTGAAAAACTGACTAGTCCAACAGAAGGCGCAATCTTTGCTGAAACAATTCCATTCGCTGAAACACGAACTTATGTAAAGAACGTGCTTGCAAATGCAACCTACTATTCATCTGTAATAAATGGCCAGACGCAATCTTTAAAACAGCGCCTAGGCATAATTACGCCTAAAGTTGCCACTCAATCAGAGCTACCGTAGTACTTACATCAGAATCGGAATTCAATGAAATATGACATCCTACTCATCGGCGGCAACGGCTTTGTTGGAAAGGTTTTGGCCGCTCAATTGCAGGCGGCAGGGTACTCCATTTTATTGCCCACCCGCCACCTGGCAAGTGCACGAGATTTACGCATGTTGCCAAAGTTACATTTAGAAGATGCAGATGTAGATGAGTTCGATGAATTGCAGAAGCTATGCTCACGAATTAAACCCAAGGGTGCAGTCATTAATTTAGTAGGTGTATTGCATGACAAGCCTGGGACTCCATATGGCGAAATCTTTAAGGCGGCACACGTTGATCTCCCCAAAAATATCATGACCGCTATGCAAATGAATGGCCTCAAGCGCTATCTACACATGAGTGCGTTAGGCGCCGATTCAAATGGCCCATCTATGTACCAGAGAAGTAAAGGTGATGGCGAGAAGGCAGTCAAGACCAGTGATTTGGATTGGACAATTTTTAGGCCGTCAGTTATTTTTGGCGCACAGGATCAATTTATTAATTTATTTTCCAAGCTCACCAAATTATTTCCAGTGCTTCCTTTAGCAAATTCTGGAGCACAGTTTCAACCGGTAAGCGTAGACGATGTAGCCACCGCATTTACCAGGGCACTCAAAATGCCAGAGACAATTCATGCATCTTATGACTTGGTTGGGCCCAGCGTTTACACCATGAAAGAAATCGTGGAATTTGCTGCGCGAAAGGCTCATGCTAAATGCGCAATTATTCCAGTGCCTAATTTTATTGGTTATTTACAAGCGTGTGCGTTTGAGTTTTTGCCCGTGCCGACCTTAATGTCACGCGACAATATTGCTTCTATGAAGCTGCCCAATATTTTGCCGGCTCATGGGCGAGACGCACTAATGGATGTGTTTGGCATTAGTCGACGTACCTTGGAGGGGATGAGATAAGCGTATGAAGATTTACGCAGTTGGCGGAGCCATTCGGGATACCCTCATGGGATTGCCGGTAAACGATATTGATTACGTGGTTGTAGGTTCAAGTGCGCAAGAGATGATTGCTCAAGGCTTTCGTCCAGTAGGCAAGGATTTCCCAGTATTTCTGCATCCAGAGACTCAGGCTGAATACGCATTAGCCCGCACAGAACGCAAAACTGGCACAGGCTATAAAGGCTTTCACTTTTATGCTAATCCAACTGTAACGCTAGAAGAAGATTTGGAGCGGCGTGATTTAACGATTAATGCAATGGCGCAAGAGGTTGGTGAGGATGGTAAGTGGTTTGGACCAATTATTGACCCCTATAACGGCCAAAGAGATTTAGCAACAAAGGTATTTCGTCATGTATCCGATGCATTTGCAGAAGATCCCTTACGCTTGTTACGTATCGCTCGATTTGCGGCTCGTTTTCCAGAATTTACCGTCGCCCCAGAAACACTTGATGCACTTAAGGCAATTGTTCGGTCCAATGAATTGGGAGTGCTCTCTCCTGAAAGAATTTGGCAGGAGCTGGCTAGAGGGCTGGTATCTAAAAAACCGATGCGGATGTTCCAGGTGTTGCTAGATACTGGAGCGGCCAAGGTACTTTTACCACCAACACTGGCCTCAGAGTTGACCAAAGAAAACTATCGGGAGGAGCTTGTTGTCCATTTGCACAACAGCGGCAGTCGATTAGAGGATCGTTGTGCAGTGGTCCTGATTCATTTACTTGCAGTTGAGATTCGCTCTTGGGCTGAATGTGTCCGAATGCCTAATGAGGTGCGAGATTTTAGTGAAATTTTTTGTGAACTCTATCAATTGATTCATAAAGGTTTGAGCGAGGCCAATCAATCTAGCAATGCGTTATCTTGGTTTAATCGAGCCGATGTTTGGCGTAAACCAGAGCGCGCTCAAGAGCTACTTATTTTAGCCGAGCATATTGGCATGGATGTGGCCGGCTTGACCAAAGCACTCCATGCGGCCCAAGACCTCAATACTGCCAAAATTATTTCTGGTTTAGCAGATAATGAACGATCTAATGGCGAGAGTATTCGTGGCGCAGTGGAGGCGGAGAGGCTTTCCGCGATTGCCTCCGCTCTTTAATGCCTAGAAGTTAAAGTCGGTTTCTGACCCTGAATCCCGGAAGGTCTTCTAGTGCATGGTCCCGCAATAAGATTTTCAAATTCTTTGAGAATGCAAAAGCCTTAAAGAGCTCTCCCATTTCGGCTTCAGATAAAAGTTTCTGCAATGCATTGGAGATGGGTAAAAAGGTTTCGGGATCACTGGGGTCGCCAATTTCTAAGGCAATATCGCCAATGCCCGCATCCAATAAATATGCACCTTGATTGGTTAGAAAGACATCATCAGCATGTTCTTTTAAAGCATTGCGTGCAATTTCTTCCCACTCTACGTGAGTAGTTAAATCACAAAGGCCGGGCAGATAAAAAGGGTCTTGAATAGCGTGATGGCGATGATGTGCCATTAGCGTTCCCTCGAGCCTTTGCGGATGGTAGTACTCAGTCTCTGGAAAGCCATAGTCAAAAGTGAGAAATATGCCAGTATTGAGTTGCTTAGCTACATGAGTAATCCATGCGCTCGCTTGGGTATGTAGTTCGGTAACGTAACCCTCTGAAAAGTTGCTGGTGAGCAAGGTTTGAGATAGCAAAGATTGATCTACTAGGGGGCCAATTTTCCAAATAAACGTATTCCCCTCAAGCGCTACCTCATGCCAATACCAAAAGCCATCTCGATAAATAATGGCATCGCAGGGAATGGCGTCAATCACTTCATTGGCCAGAACAACCCCTTTAAAATTAACGGGTAAAGCGCTGAGCCAGGAGCATTTCGTAGCAAGATCGAGTTTTTCAATAAGACTACCCAGACGATCTTCTTGTCGTTGGGTCAAATCAGGCGAGATCTCAATGATGTCGTAGCAATCTAAAGAGAAACCTAGCGCATGCAAACGGGTCAATATAGATTCAGCTAGCCTGCCAGTTCCTGCGCCAAATTCCAGAATTTGGGCGGGAAGCCCTGCAGCCTTGAGGCCCTCTAAAACTGGTAAAAGGGTGGAAACGATGGCTGCGCCAAATAGAGGGCTAAGTTCGGGGGCAGTGGTGAAGTCACCGCCGGCACCTAATTTATGGGCGCCAGCACTGTAATACCCCATTCCAGGCTCATATAAGGCCATTTCCATATAGCGAGAAAAGGGAATTTGTCCACCATGGGAGGCGATTTCTGTAGCAATTTTTCTACTTAAGAGCGCGCTATGCTCCGTTTCAATGCTGGTCAAGGTAATATCCATAACTCGCTAGTCTAAGAGAATTTTCTGTGAACCCCAGTTCAATACCCCAATCCCAGCAAAATAAAGCTGTTTTAGTGACCGGTGCCGCTAAGCGCTTGGGGCGTGAAATTGCTTTAGAGTTTGCGCGCCAAGGATGGAATATTGCCGTGCATTATGGCCAATCTGAGTCTGAAGCGCAGATTACTGTCGCAGAGATTCAAAAGCTCGGTCGCCATGCGCAGGCTTTCAAGGCTGATTTTACAAACGAAGCACAAGTCAAAGGCTTATTTACTGAGGTAAGCGCCCAGTTTACAAATCTGCACTGTTTGGTTAATAGCGCCTCTATTTTTGAGTATGATCGTGCCAATTCTGAAACACCCTTAAGCGCAAATAGCCTGCAAGAGCACATGCAAGTCAATTTGGCTGCCCCCATCTTGCTATCTCAGATGATGTTTCAGTGGCATAAAGAAAAAACAAAAGAAGATAGAGATGGCGGTTGCCCAAACAATACCTTGCCATCGGTTATTCAAGTGCTTGATCAAAAGCTGATTAATCTTAATCCTGATTATTTGTCTTACACCTTATCTAAAAGCGCTCTCCTCGCTTCAGTAGAAATCTTGGCAATGGATTTTGCGCCTTACTTGCGGGTGGTCGGCTTAGCGCCAGGCATTTCTCTTCCGTCCGGAAACCAAACTGATGAGGGATTTGCTAAGGCGCATCAGATGACCCCATTGGGAAAATCGTCCACGCCACTAGATGTTGCTAAGGCGGCGGTCTTTTTGGCTGGGTCTAATGCCATAACAGGCAATACGCTTTACGTAGATGGGGGGCAACATTTACTGCCATCAACACGCGATGTGATGTTCAAAACCAATTTTTTATCTTAGTTGCAATATTCATAAAGAAAATAGTTCATGCATGCAATTCTCTCCCATCCCGCTTTAATAGAATGTCGCCGGCTATTTTTGCGTGACTATGAAATCTACATCAATATCGGAGTGCATGATTTTGAAAAGAAGGCGGAGCAGCGCGTCATCCTGAATGTTGATTTATATATCCCACTCACATTGAGTACGCCTACTACAGATGAGCTGGATGAAGTGGTGGATTATGATTTCATGCGAGAAACTATTAAGTCTCTGGCTTCCCGGGGTCACATCCAACTGCAGGAAACCTTTTGCGATGAGATTGTTGCGGCCATGCTCTCGCATCCCAAGGTATTTGCAGCGTGTGTAAGTACCGCTAAACCAGATGTCTATCCAGACTGCCATTCAGTTGGCGTTGAAGTATTTCGGATGAAGACAGTTTAAAAGACGTCATGTGAAAAGAATTGATGTAGCTATGAGTGATACCCGAAAAGTTATTTTCGAAGAAAACAAACTTGAGAAAAAGTTATGCCGCTTGGTGGGTCAAGCCATTGGCGACTTTGGCATGATTGAAGATGGCGATAAAGTTATGGTGTGCGTATCTGGTGGAAAAGATAGTTACGCCATGCTTGATATCCTGCTTAAGCTGCGTGAGCGGGCTCCTATTCACTTCGAAATTATTGCAGTGAATTTAGACCAGAAGCAGCCTGGATTTCCGGAAGATATTTTGCCTAATTATTTGAAAAATTTAGACGTGAAATTTCATATTGAGAGCCAAGATACTTACAGTATTGTCAAGCGTGTTATTCCAGAGGGTAAGACAACGTGTGGATTATGTTCACGTTTACGTAGAGGTATTTTGTACCGCGTTGCTGATGAATTGGGCGCTACAAAAATTGCTCTAGGCCATCACCGTGACGATATTTTGGAAACCCTACTATTAAATATGTTTTTTGCTGGCAAGCTTAAGGGGATGCCACCTAAGTTACGCTCAGATGACGGCAAGCATATCGTGATTCGTCCCATGGCGTATGTGCCTGAGAAGTTGCTCGAGCGTTATGCAGTTGATATGAACTTTCCGATCATTCCTTGTAATCTCTGTGGTAGCCAGCCTAATTTACAACGAGGTGCTATGAAAGAGATGTTGCGGGAATGGGAAAAGAAACATCCGGGCCGCGTTGAAAACCTATTCCGCTCAATGCACCATATCGTCCCTTCACATTTAATGGATAGCGAGGCTTTTGATTTCCAGAGTCTTGAGGTCTCTACTGAGTTATCGGGTATTGCCGCTAGATCGGTAGGAGATAAAGCGATTGATGAGACAGAAATTGATGAATTAGCCTGTGGAACTCTGATTCAAGGGATTTATAATCACATTATATGAACATCGTTATTTTGGCTGCTGGGCAAGGAAAGCGGATGAAATCCGCGCTACCCAAGGTACTGCAAACTCTGGCAGGAAAACCTCTTCTTTGGCATGTGCTGATGACAGCTTTGTCCTTGCAAGGAAAGCAAGCTAAAACGAGCCCCATTGTGGTTGTAGGGCATGGTGCTAGCGATGTAAAGGATTTTTTAAGCGCAACCAGTCTAGCAGACCCTACTTTTGCAAAAGTATCCACGGTATTTCAGGCTGAGCAAAAAGGAACGGGGCACGCGTTATTACAAGCCCTCTCCAAATTGGATCCAAATGAAGCTACCTTAGTACTTTATGGCGATGTACCTCTCACTACTAAAAAGACCCTAAACAAGTTGGCTAAGTTGGCCGATGGGGTGCGTGGGCAGAATTCTGCGTTGGCGCTTCTTACTCAGGATTTAAAAAATCCTACTGGCTACGGCCGCATCGTTCGCGATGTGGAAGGTTCTGTGCTCGAAATTGTTGAAGAAAAGGATGCTAACTTAGCGCAAAAAAACATCCAAGAAATTAATACCGGCATCATGATGTTGCCAACTAATTCGCTGAAGAGGTGGTTAAAAGCGTTGCGCGCGAGCAATTCACAAGGTGAGTACTACTTAACAGATGTTATTGCGATGGCCGTAAAAGACGGAGTGCCAATTCGTACAACACAATCAGACGCGGAATATGAAACTATCGGAGTCAATAGTCGCGATCAATTAGCAGCATTAGAGCGAGTACATCAACTTAACATTGCCAAAGAATTAATGGATACCGGCGTATCTCTTGCGGACCCTGCACGCATTGATGTGCGTGGCACCCTCGAGTGCGGTACTGACGTCTCTATTGATGTCGGTTGCATCTTTGAGGGGCAAGTCACTTTAGCGTCTGGAACTAAGATTGGCCCTTACTGCATTATTCGTAATAGCGTAATTGGTGAAGGGGTCTCTATTAATGCCTTTACTCATATTGATGGTGCCAAGGTGGGCGCAAGCTCCATCATTGGTCCTTATGCCCGATTGAGGCTAGGCGCTAATTTAGCTAATGATGTGCATATAGGTAATTTTGTCGAAGTGAAGAATAGTAAAATTGCATCCAGCAGCAAGGCGAACCATCTCGCTTACGTCGGCGATTCAATTGTGGGTTCTAGGGTCAATATTGGCGCTGGCACAATTACTTGTAATTATGATGGCGTAAATAAACACCAAACTATTATTGAGGATGACGTCTTTATTGGTTCAGACACTCAATTGGTTGCCCCAGTTCGCGTAGGTCGCGGCGCTACCATTGGCGCTGGAACGACCTTGACTAAGAATGCCCCTCCAAACCAATTAACCCTTTCAAGGGTAAGACAAATTTCTATGCAGTGGCAGCGCCCAGTAAAAGCAGAAAAACTACCGAGTAAAAAAGTGGTGAAGAAGCTGGTGATTAAATCTGTAAAGGTTAAAAAGTAATGTGCGGAATCGTGGGCGCAGTATCGCGTAAGAATATTGTTGATGTATTAATTGAAGGCCTTCGCCGTCTTGAGTATCGCGGTTACGATTCTTGTGGATTTGCTGTCATTGATGGCAATGATCCAAAGCATCCGATTGAACGTGCACGCACTACCGCTCGTGTATCGGAGTTGTCTGCGCAGGGCAAAGACTTTCACGGCACTTTAGGTATTGCTCATACGCGGTGGGCAACCCATGGAAAACCAGATACTCAAAATGCACATCCCCATATTTCTGGTGGATTGATTGCAGTAGTCCATAACGGCATCATTGAGAACTATGAGGCTCTTCGCGCTGAATTGAAGTCCGCGGGTTATATTTTTACTTCTGAGACGGATACTGAAGTTATTGCGCACTTAATTCACCAGGCATATATCTCAAACAATCAAATTGATTTAGTGGTTTCAGTAAGATCTGTATTGCCACGACTGCACGGGGCATATGCAATTGGCGTTATTGCGCAAGATCGTCCAGACATTTTGGTAGGCGCTCGAGTAGGGTCGCCTTTGGTTGTTGCGATGGGTGAGGACGAGAACTTCTTGGCTTCTGATGCACTTGCCCTCGTGGGCAGAGCACACTCCATGTTGTATTTAGAGGAGGGCGATGTTGCGGTGTTAAGGGCTGAGGAGGTTGTAATCATTGATCAGGCTGGCAAGCTAGTTGACAGAGATCGCAAGTCCATGCCCGCTCAGGCAGACTCAGTTGATTTGGGCCCCTATCAGCATTACATGCAAAAAGAGATCTTCGAGCAACCCCGAGCTATTGGTGACACGCTGGCTAATATTGCCAGCTTTGGCCCAGAGCTATTTGGCGCCGATCCAGAGGAATGGAAAAAGTTTAATCAGATATTGATTTTGGCTTGCGGCACCAGCTACTACTCTGCATGTGTAGCTAAGTATTGGCTGGAAGATATTGCCGGCATACCCACACAAGTAGAGATTGCTAGCGAATATCGCTATCGAACCACAGTACCTAATCCGAATGCCTTGGTTGTGGTGGTCTCGCAATCTGGTGAGACAGCAGATACCTTGGCCGCCTTGCGTCATGCGCAAAGTCTAGGTCATCAATTGACGCTGGCAGTTTGCAACGTGGCCAGTAGCGCCATGGTTCGTGAAACCAAATGGAATTTTCTGACCAAAGCAGGCACTGAGATTGGTGTTGCCTCAACTAAAGCATTTACTACTCAGTTGGTCGCTTTGTATCTTCTGGCCGCTTCCCTAGCAAAGCGTGCTGGCAGAATTAACTCAGAACAAGAAAATAAACTTCTGCGAGAGTTGCGCCACTTGCCAAAGGCCTTGCAGGCAGTTTTGGCGCTTGAGCCGCAAATTATTGCTTGGAGTGCAATCTTTGCAAAATGTGAGAATGCCCTCTTCTTAGGTCGTGGCATGCATTACCCCATTGCCCTTGAGGGCGCCCTCAAGCTAAAAGAAATTTCATATATCCATGCGGAAGCTTATCCTGCGGGAGAGCTCAAGCATGGCCCGCTGGCATTGGTAACAGAAAAAATGCCTGTTGTAACGGTTGCCCCCAAAGATGAATTGTTGGAAAAACTCAAATCCAATATGCAAGAAGTAAAGGCGCGTGGCGGCAAACTTTATATTTTTGCCGATCAAGATACCGACATCACCAGCAGTGAGGGTATCAATGTCATTCGTTTGCCTGAGCACTATGGAAATCTTTCGCCTATTTTGCACGTAGTCCCCTTACAGCTACTTGCGTATCACACGGCATGTGCACTGGGTACTGACGTTGATAAGCCCAGAAACTTAGCTAAGAGCGTCACCGTCGAGTGACCCCAATGGGTGCTTTAGAGCGTTGAGTGCAGGTAATAAGGTTTGTCGGGGTTTTGATGGCAATTAATAAAGTTTTAATAAATAGCTGTTAAGAATAACAATCGTAGAGTGGTAACTCTATTTGAAAATCTTAAAATTGCCCCTATGTTTGTAAGCCATTCCGGACGGTGACCTCAAAGTCATCACATAGCCTATCAATTAGGTCTTCGGTTTCCTTGAAGAAGTAATCCCCGGCAGTCTGGCGATATAAGGCCCTATATTGACGATAGATCTTTGCAAAGCGGCCATAAATTTCATCCTCAGAAACGTGGGAATTTATTTTGACTACTAATCTCTCGCCCTCGCTTTATCCCCTCTAACGGATTTTCCCATGACCGAATATCTTGCTGTCATGCAGCAATCTGTAAATTAAGTAATAATGACTAGGTACTAACCCTAGTTTTTAACTTAAAGGAGCCTTAAATGACACAATTATTTAGCCTCTTAAACCAAGTTTTTGCTCACCACAGCAATAGCCATGATTTAGAGCGATATATCAACATCAATAACCCCACTACACATCAAGAGCTGGAAGAGCTTACTCGGGATTACCTCTCTACTGCTAGGGGTATGTAATCATGAAAAAGATCAATTCTTTATTTAGTGACTTAATACAGGCTTGGAAAGAAGCTCAAGTCTGGCAGGCAAAACAAACTGGGTTTAACCACTTTTAAGGTTCAGTTTTTTGGGCGGCGGAGCTGAAGTTGCCCAATCTATTTTCAGGATGTGGATCTTGGCTAAAAGTCCAAGATCCACAAACTCTCTACCATTATTAAGCAGCCCATTGGTGCGCTGATTTTGACTTTTTAATGGTCTTCAAAGGAATTACTCCCGCATGAATCACCCATCTTCGAATTCCTCCGCACATATGCCTAAGTGGATGGTGTTTATGTTTGCTTGCGCTTGCGGCTTAATGGTCGCCAATCTTTACTACACCCAACCATTAATAGGATTAATTGCACCAGAGATTGGGTTAAGTGAATCGGCAGCGAGTCTAATTGTGACTCTGACGCAAATGGGTTATTGCGCTGGCCTTATCCTGCTGGTTCCGCTAGGGGATTTGATAGAAAATCGTAAGTTAGTAGTCTTCACTATTTGTGGGGCTATTCTCGCGATTTTTATTGCGATGTTAGCGCCTAATGCGCCTTGGTTTCTCTTTGGATCGCTATTGGTAGGGGTTGGCGCAGTAGCGGTGCAAATGCTTATTCCGATTGCTGCCCATATTTCTCCAGAAGAAACCCGTGGGCGCACAATCGGCAACATCATGAGCGGCTTATTGCTCGGCATCATGTTGTCTCGACCACTCGCCAGCTTAATTGCCAACTCGTTTGGTTGGCGTGCTGTGTTTGGTATGTCTGCGAGCCTCTTAACTCTTCTAGCCATCATCTTGTGGCTTCTTCTTCCGATTCGTAAACCCAAATCGGATCATCATTACCTTTCTTTAATTGCCTCACTTTGGCCGTTAATAAGAGACACCCCCATTTTGCGTCGGCGCGCGATATATCAAGCTGCACTTTTTGCTTCCTTCACTCTTTTTTGGACGATTACTCCAATTTTTTTGGCGGGACCGTTGTTTCAGTTATCGCAACGAGAAATTGCATTATTTGCATTAGTGGGGGCTTTGGGAGTAATAGCTGCTCCGATTGGCGGGCGATTGGCCGATAGAGGGTATGCCAAAATCGCAACGGGATTTGCCTTGAGTTTAGCTGCCGCCGCCTTCTTGCTAGCTCAATTCGGTAGATCTGGATCATTGGTAGCCCTAGTAACGGCAGGAGTGCTGTTGGACTTGGGCGTACAGTGCAATATCGTACTTGGCCAGCGCGCAATTTACTCTCTTGGGGCGGAAGCCCGAAGTCGCTTAAATGCCTTATATATGGCTATATTTTTTGCAGGTGGTGCGATCGGCTCAGCAATTGCCAGCTTAGCCTATGTCACCGGCGGGTGGACGCTAGTTGCTTGGATTGGATTTGCATTTCCTATGGCTGCCTTTCTATACTTTCTTACCGAATAAGAAGGTTACATGCTGCCTTTATCTCATTTGATATGGCTAAGGCGATATGTATGGCTATTGTGTGCGCTGTAAAGTCCAATCAAGGCGATGATTATTAGGCAAACCATCTAATGGCGCAATTCTGATTTAGTGACAACATTTCGCTTGGAAATTATTTTTGACTTCA
>CAIMZP010000046.1 GCA_903846025.1 uncultured beta proteobacterium
CGTCAGGAAATAACCGACACTATCTTGATATTGCAGATGTGAGGATTTATGACGGGAAGGATGGCTTATCTATTAAATATACTAGTCCAAAAGATAATTTTAATTATTATCCAGAATGGCATGTTGCCGGAATTTCTGAAGTAAACCTGAGTGATTCAAAAAAGTGGGCCAAAACAAAAACTAGCTTGAATAACAACCCTAACAGCTCCCAGGGTGACTCCATTGAAAAGATAGTCATCAACAGATCAACTGGGTCGATTACCCTAAATTCAAGTACCGTTGTGAGAAGTGGCGGCTTTGTAACTTGGTACATAGTTGGTAGCTGTGAAAAACTAAATTCAGCCACTAAGAAGTTTTAATGGTTAAGGGTAATGCTACTCATCCGCTAGAAATAAGCATGGGTAAATTATTGTAGTCACCACCTTCTGCTTTGAGTTGATAGCTACCCTGAATCACCTCTTCAATCTAATCTTCAAAAGTATTTTCTCCAAATTCTCTTAGCTCAATGGGCATAACTCGTCGTAGATCAAATAAGAGGGCATTGTTTCTGATCTAAGTTATGGATTTGGCTTTCTTTGGGCGCTATCCACATTGCTTTACCCAATAAATACTCAAATCCCATCTTGTTGTAAATCTCATAACTTTGGCGAAGTCGCCGACCCCTGCAATTCAAGCGTTGAAATCGAGTCGTGGGTCCCCCGGTTTTGCCCTCATCTTGTTGTAAATCTCATAACTTTGCCCCGCACCTGACCAATGCCACCAGTGGCATTTCATCCCCCCTACTCTGGATTCAACCTACACAGTTCATCCGCCATCGCTACTTTAGTGATAGCCATCTGACTGTTGATTGCCCGTTGATTACCAATCGGCTAGCTACATAATTGCGTATCTTAGAGGGGCTGCTTTAGGTCTACTTTTCTTCTAATACCTGCCTGATTGATAAATTTTGAAGTTTTAGGCAGTGAGTCTTTCATGAACTCCCAACAGGGATTCATAAGTTGGCAAGAGGGTTGAGCGTTCTAACTTCTTCTAGGTGAGTTGGTGAAAGGTGTGCATATCGCATAGTCATCTGTAGGCTTTGGTGACCAAGTACGCGCTGCAGAGAAAGTATGTTGCCACCACGCTGCATGAAGCTACTGGCAAAGGTATGCCTAAGAACATGTGTAAGTTGACCTTCTGGAAGTACTATTCCTGACTTTTCAATCCCTAATTTAAATGCACCCATAGAAGAATCAAAGTAGCGACCATTTTTTTTCTTAACTGGATGGTCTGTAATATCTTTCCGCAGCTGATCGGTGATTGGTATTGCCCTCATCTTTTTGTTCTTGGTGTTTCCAAACTCAATATGACTCTTTTTAATATTTGAAGGCTTGAGATTTTGTGCCTCAGACCATCTTGATCCTGTCGATAAGCATATTTTTGTTATTAAGTGAACATCATGATTTCGCTCGGCAACCTCTAATTCAGAAAGTAACTTCTTAATTTGTTCAGAAGTTAAATAGCCAAGTTCTTTATCGGAAATTTTGAATTGTTTGATTAGGCTCACTGGATTTACCTTAGTCCAAACCTTGAGCCGTATTAGTTCATTAAAAACCGCGCGCAGATAAGAATGCTCCCTGTTACATGAATTTTGAGAGAGACCCCCCTTAATACGATCACTTCGATACTTTGTGAACATTTCTGGGGTTAATTGATCCGCGATGGGATCTTTTAGACCGGTAGCCATATTAGTTAATCTTGCTTTGGTGTCCTTAGCTTTAACAAGGTTTTTACCATGTGCCTCATACCAAATGTTGATGATCTCTGATAGCTTCCTGGGATCATTTTTTTCTGGCACCCAATCTTTATTCTTAATCACTGCATTTCGTGTATATGCCTCCCAATTTTTGGCTTCAGCCAAATTATCGAAAAGTTTTCTAAAGCGTTTCCCCCCTCGACCTTGCGGCTGTATGTCTACTTGCCAGCCGCCTAGATTTTTTTTAATCACCTAAGTAATCAGCTTGTTCTTGTAAGAAATCCATTTTGGCCTCTTGGCGAGCTATTAGAGCTAAATCTAAAGACTCATGAGGGGGCAAATTCGCTGTAACAAAGTCGGTAAATCGTATGAGATCACTTGAATTACTATGTCTTTTAAAAAAAAGATAGTTGATTTCAGTCGTTGTCCAGAATTCAGGCTCTTTTTTGAGTATGTTGAGGAGAGTTAAGCCTGTTACATGTAAAAGTTTTTTCTTTTCACGCGCCTCCATTCCATCGGACATCAGACGCATTAATGCAGGGTTCACATCTGCGCCGCCAAATAGATTGCGAGCAACAATTTCTATTTCTTCTGTCGTCCAGTCAACTGGCTCTTTAAGTACTATTTCTTCCAGCATATCTGTCATAGGAAGTTTTGCCTCTGCTGACATGTGAACCATTGAGCTGTCTGGAGTGGCACCAGTGGCAATCCAATATGCATACTTTGGAAAATATCGGCAACAGAACTCAATCATCCCTGACGTTGCTCTCTGATGTCCGTAGTAAACGTGCTTCCAAGAGCCAGATTTAATCCCGCTTATTGTTTCAAGTTCTGAAAAGAATGGGCTTGATTTGACGTTTATTTCTTCTTTTAAGGCTTGGAAAAGTCGAGCTTCAATCCCCATGATGTGTCCTCGTTAATTGTTTCGTTCCCTTATTATCTCATATTTTTATACAAATGTTGCAATATTTACATTTAAAGAGTAAAGTACTAAATATGAACTCAGAACAACAAGAGAACTTTTTTATCATTACAGCAGAAAAGTATGCAGAATTGGTAGGGCTGCCTATAGGGGTTGTGCGTGGACAACTAGATCGACGGCAGCTACCAGTCTTTAAGGTTGGCAAAAGGCGATTTATTAACATGATTCAGTTACGGCTAAATGTGTTGGCTGGGCTAAATAAATGACTTTTATCCACCACCATTCCGAAGCAGAGGGGTCGGGCAAAGATAAAGCCTCAAACCTAGTAACAAGCGGAGCCAATGGAAAGCTAGATCGCAATTCCATAGAACAAAAAAAGATATTTATAGATCGCATGAGCAAGGCTAGGGTCATTGCTTTGGGGGGATTATCACCTCGGGCTGTTGGCGAATTAAGAGCTCAAAAAATGCTCAATTGGGTCTACGCCTTCGAAAAATCAACAATCCCCGTTCTTGAAAAAGTTGGTGGGTCAAACCAGTATGGGAAAGTACAAAAATTAATTGATCGTGGGTTATTGCGAGCCCAAAATTCAAAAAACGGTGGGTACGACGGTGTTTCAAAGAAAATTTTGACATTAACGTTGATGGGATTGGATTATGTAGAGCGCCATACGGAAGAGATATATCGATATCGTTGGGCTCAAGATCCGTCAGGCCTAAATCAAAATCATCTGTTGCATGATTTGATTGGACAGATTCTAACAATTACCAATCTTGAACAAGGCCGAATTGTAGGATTTGAACCTGAATCCAAAATTGGTCAAAAAAATCAAATTGGAATCAAAAAACCAGATGTTATTTGGGAAATGGTTAATGGTGAGCGGTGGGGTGTCGAGATTGAGCTAACCAAAAAAACAGGGCGAGACGCTGATACTTTTGTAAGCAGGGTAGTTAATTCACTGACAACAACGAATAAGGCTGACCGAATAGATACTTTTTTATTGGTTACCGACAAACCTGGTATAGAAAAAGCCTATAAGGACGCAATGAGGGTTGGGTCCCCAATAAACGAATATCGCAAAGACAGTCGAAATCGCTGGCAAGAAATTGAGAGCAATAAGAGAGTTCCAGAATCAATTGAGGGAAGATTTACAACGGTTTGCAAATCTGACTTCTTTTCTCTCCTACGCTTACCAATCTCTAAGAAGGTATAAATGAAATACTTAATATGCCTTTTTCTCAGCTTTGGAGTCTCTGGGTGCGGTCTAGTAAATAGCTTAATGTGCCAAGATTATGCAAATAGTGAAGTAGCGGTCGAAAGGACAAAATTTGTCGTGAGAGAAGCTGAAAAAATGAAGATCCAAAGCAACATCCAAAAAATTGAAGCCAACCTTCAAGCCCAGATTGATGTGCACAATCGAGGATTATGGGATGACTTGCGGATATCAATTATTAAAGGCGTAATCTTGATGGCCTTGGGGTTGGCAGGCTTAAGTTTATATTTGGTAATTGCCTCAATATGGATTGGAAGTAAAAGAGAGCAAAGGAATAGGCAGTTGAAGAAATTGGCAGAAGAATTGGATGAAGAGATTAGAGTCAAAAGACAGCCTATTGCACTAGAAATGGAAAAATTAGAGGATAAAAAGAAAAAACAAGAAATCTCTGATTTGCAACATGATGCAGTTATTAAAACGCAACAAAAAGAGTTTGATAAAGCAAACACGAGGAAGTCTCAGGCGAAGAGCGAGCTCTCTGAAGTACTAGAAAGTATTGAATCCGCTTTGTGTACGAAAGCCAAGATTGTGGAAGACAATATTAAGTTAATTAAAATTGGTGAGATAGTCAGTAAATTCGATTCAGCGGAGGCAAAGAGATCTATTCAAGATCTATCAGAAGCATTAATACTAATCAAAACCATCAAGATTTGAGACCGCTAGCTAAAGCTTAACAAGATCAACTACAAAGCATCTATCTAAGCCGGGCTCTTAGTAGCCCTACTTAGATATCAACTGCGGAATGAAGTTAATTTCACTTAGATGTCTAAGTGAAAAATAAACTTCAAATCAATGCCTATCATCAACCAAATC